>NZ_CBFFRK010000132.1:0-12607 GCF_965644245.1 Erwinia sp. V71 | reverse complement strand
CGAACCCTTGATACGTTGCCGTATACACACTTTCCAGGCGTGCTCCTTCAGCCTCTCGGACACCTCACCATATTGTTGTCGCTAAGCAGCTTACCGACGGGCGCTAATGTAGGGATTTCCCCGCGTGCCGTCAATCATCTTTCACCATTCGCGCGCTCAACCAGACAGTTTTGCAGCAGGTTGCTGGCAAATTCACCGTAAAACCTCAGTCCGCGCAAGCCATTAGCGCGAAATATCGCTTGCCACCCGCGCCATTTTCTCCGAGCCTAAAGAAAACCGAGAAAAAAACAGGAGATGCAGTGGATATTATTTTCTATCACCCGACCTTTAATGTCAGTGACTGGAGCCAGGGATTACAACAGCGTTTGCCACAGGTTAACTTACGTCAGTGGCAGCCCGGCGATAATGCGCCAGCCGATTATGCGCTGGTGTGGAATCCGCCAACCGAAATGCTGCAGGGACGCGATACGCTGAAAGGCGTTTTTGCTCTCGGCGCCGGTGTCGACAGTATCCTTTCCCGCCTGAAACAATACCCTGATTTATTACCCGCTGGCGTGCCGCTGTTCCGTCTTGAAGATACCGGCATGGCGCTGCAGATGCAGGAGTATGCCGTCCATACTGTACTGGGCTGGTTCCGCCGTTTCGATGATTACCGCCATCAGCAGCAACAGGCTCTGTGGCAGCCGCTGGAGAACTATCGTCGCGAAGATTTCACCATCGGATTGCTCGGTGCGGGCGTACTGGGTGGCAGCGTGGCGAGCAGCCTTGCCGCCTGGGGCTTCCCGGTCAGCTGCTGGAGCCGCTCCGCGAAGCAGATTGACGGCGTCACCAGCTATCATGGCGCCGATCAACTGGCACCGTTCCTCGCCAGTACGCAGGTGCTAATCAACCTGCTGCCGAACACGCCGCAGACCGTCGGCATGATTAACCGCCAGCTGTTACAGCAGCTGAAACCCGGCGCCTTTGTCATCAACCTGGCGCGCGGCGCGCATCTGATTGAAGACGATTTGCTGGCAGCACTTGATGCCGGTGAAATCAAAGCTGCGGCACTGGATGTGTTCGCCCGCGAGCCGCTGAGCGAGGACAGCCCGCTGTGGTCGCATCCGCGTGTCACAATTACGCCGCATAATGCTGCGGTGACGCTGCCGGAAGAAGCCATGAACTATATTGCTAAATCCATCGCACAACGCGAAGCAGGTGAAATGCCGCCAGGGCGGGTTGATATCGCACGCGGTTACTGAATCTCAGAGAGGAGAGCACATGCAATACCCGGTTGATCTTCACATGCATACCATCGCCAGCACGCATGCTTACAGTACGCTGCATGACTATATCGCGCAGGCGAACAAAATCGGCATTCAGTTGCTGGCGATTACCGATCACGGCCCGGAAATGGCGGATGCGCCGCACCCGTGGCATTTTATCAACCGCAAAGTGTGGCCGCGCGTGATCGACGGTGTGGCGGTGCTGCGCGGTATTGAAGCCAATATCAAAAATATCGCCGGTGAGATCGACTGTACGGGGCCGCTGCTGGAATCGATGGATTTGGTGATCGCCGGTTTCCATGAACCGGTCTGGGGACCGCAGGATCAGGCCACGCATACTGAAGCGATGATTGCCACCATTGCCAGCGGCAATGTGCATATTATTTCGCATCCGGGTAATCCAAAATATCCGATCGATATCCGCGCGGTGGCGGAAGCCGCGGCGAAACATAATGTGGCGCTGGAGCTGAATAACTCCTCGTTTACCACCTCGCGCGTCGGCAGTGCGCCGAACTGCGTGAAGGTGGCCGAAGCGGTGCGGGATGCGGGCGGCTGGCTGTCATTCGGCTCGGATTCGCATATCTCCTTTACGCTGGGCAACTTCGAACACTGCCTGCGTACCGTGCAGGAGGTGGCTTTTCCTGAAGATCGCGTGTTAAATGTCACGCCGCGTCGCCTGCTGGATTTCCTTGAAGCGCGCGGTGGTAAGCCTATCCGTGATTTTGACTATTTGTGACCCTGTCACGTTTGAACTGGACTGATATTAATGAATGAGTTTTCCATCATCTGCCGCATCCTTGGCTCGCTGTTTAACCGCCAGCCACAGGACCCGCTGCTGGTGCCGCTGTTTACGCTGCTGCGTGAAGGCAAGCTGCAACAACAGTGGCCGCTGGAGCAGGATGAGCTGTTAACCCGGCTGCAGAACAACAGCGACCCGCAACTGCTGGCTGCGGATTACAATGCGCTGTTCGTCGGCAGCGAATGCAGTGTGCCGCCGTATGGCTCACAGTGGGAAAACGGCCCACAGGAAGCGGATGTGCGTGCTTTCCTGCAGCAGCGCGGGATGCCGTTAAGCGATGCGCCTGCGGATCATTTTGGTCTGCTGCTGCTGGCAGCTTCATGGCTGGAAGATCAGTCGCAGGAAGACGAGTCTGCCGCGCAGATTGCGCTGTTTGATGACTATCTGCTGCCGTGGTGTGGTCAGTTCCTCGGGAAAGTGGAAGCGCATGCCACCACGCCGTTCTATCGCACGCTGGCGTTGCTGAGCCGCGAAGCGTTGCAGGCGATGCGCGACGAGCTGGACGAAGAGTAAAAGATACGGGCGGCTAATGCTGCCCGTGTTAAAGATTGCTGGCATCGTGCCGGAAAAATATGCAGCAACGTCTGGGCGCAGGGCACGCGGTCAGCGGAGGAAAGCGTCCCGCGCCATGGACGGCGCGGGACGAGCCATCAGGGATGACGCGTTTTGCGTCTTTCAGAAGCTGACTGCGTGCCCTGAGCAGGTTCTGAACAAAAAGCGATGCAGTATCTGATTCCGTCCTTTTTCTGCAAACCGATGGCCTTAGCCGCGCGTTAGTTGATCACTTTCATCGGCTTCCTGACAAAGAAGCCATAGCTAATCGCTCCCAGCATCAGTAACGCCGCACCGAGCAGGAACACGTTGGTAAATTTGCCCGTCATATCCAGAATCACCCCGGTGACAATCGGTGCCATCGCCGCCCCAAGGAAACCACCAAAGTTCTGAATGGCCCCCAGTGATGCCACCTGTTCTTTCGGCGCGATATCGGTCGCCAGCGTCCAGATTGCCCCCTGTGGCATCTGTGAACAGAAGTAACCCAGCGACAGCAGGGTAATCGCCAGTGGTGTACTGCTGACAAACGGGATTGGTGCCACAAAGCAGGCCGCCATCGCTGCACCCAGCACAATCGGGATCTTACGTGCGCTGATGGCTTTCATGCCGCGACGGACCAGACGATCCGACAGCATGCCACCGACCAGCACGCCAAAAATACCGGCGAGGAACGGGATAGAGGCGATCCAGCCTGTCGCTTTCAGGCTGAAGCCGAGCGATTTTTCCAGATAACCTGGCAGCCAGGTGAGATACACCCAAATGGTGAACATAATCGAGAAGTTACCCAGCACCATAAACCAGGTGGTTTTCTGCTTAAACAGTGCGCCCCAGCTGGTCTGCGCCTTGCTGTCATCACTGTCCGCCACGGTACGCTGCCCGGCATGAATCAGCGCATCTTCACGCGCATCCGGGTCGCGGTAGAACTTCAGCCACGCCAGAATCAGTGGCAGGCCCATCAGACCAATGGCAATAAACATCCCGCGCCAGCCAAAGCTGAGCAGCAGCACGGTGAGGATCGGTGGCGCGATAGCGTTCGCAATCTGTGAACCGGTGTTGATGATAGCGGTCGGCAGGCCACGCTCTTTATCCCCAAACCAGCGGTGGGTGATCTTAATCCCGGAGGTAAAGAACGGGGATTCAGAGACGCCGAGCAGCATGCGCAGGCCATAGAAGAACGAATAGCTGTTCACAAACGCGGCCAGCACGGTAAAGCTGGACCACAATCCCAGCGCCCACGAGAACATGCGCTTCGGACCAAATTTATCCACCAGCCAGCCGGCAGGCAGGTTGGCCAGCGCATACGGCCACAGGAAAGCGGACAACAGCAGGCCCATTTCGGTCTGCGAGAAACCAAACTCCGCCGCAATGGTGGTATTGGCGATACTGAGGTTAGCGCGGTCGAGATAGTTGACCACCGCCGCAATCAGCAGCAGCAGGACAATACCCCAGCGCAGGCGCGATAACGGCGAGGCGTGGACAGCAGAAGCCGCAGAGAGTTTATCCGTGGTCAGAGCAGAGTGCGCGTTTTTCATTATGGATTCTCGCAGGTGAACAGGCTGAGGTGAATTTTGATCACGGCTTTACGAATGGCGCTGACGCCATCGCTCTGACAGCACGGGCGATGTACATCATGCGGGAAGAACACGGCAAACATGCCCGGTTCCAGCGCAATCATCGATTCGTTGTGGGTGTGCTGATAGAACACGATATCGTGCTGCGCCGCGCGATCTTCGACGACCTGGTGATCCGCTGTGGCGCGGGCGACACCGATGGCCTCTTTGCCCTGCAGCAGATACTGAATATCGACATAGCTGAAATGCGATTCGGCGCGCATGTCGCTGGCGGGCACCGTCTCCATCTCCTGCAACAGACAGAACATCTTGTTATCCGGCAAAATGTCATATTTCCCGGTGGCTAAGGTGCTGAAATCGGTACGGCTAATCCAGCTGATAGCCTGGTCGATGACCGGATGAAAGGCGTGTTTTTCCCTCGCCCAGTCCAGGCGATTGCAAATGATCATAGTGGTATCCCCGTATAATTATCGTTAGCGGGTTTTCAGGTACAGCGGATGGCGCGAGCTGCGCCACCCGGACACAGGACTAGCCCGCGATTTTCCTGTTCCACAGCGTGGTGCCCTGATGGATTTGATCCAGCATCACGCTGAGGCCCCAGAATTTTTCCAGCACGTCATCTTTGTTTACGCGGCAGAACTCGCTGCCAAAGGTGCCGAGGCGCTGGTGGTAGATTTTGGCGTTCTTCGGATAACCCAGGGTTTCCGTGACGGCGCTGAGTGACAGAAACAGCGACAGCTCATGCGCCAGTTCCGGCTGTTGCGCACCTTTGTGATACAGCCAGTGATACAGCTCAGGATGGAAGTTGGTAAACACGCCGCTGAAGCCTTTCGAACCGGCCTGCATCGCCGGCCAGGCAATGGCGGCGTTGGCGTTGATCACATTCAGCGGCGTACCGGACGCCAGCTGTACGCGTTTTTTCACCGTTGGCAGATCGCAACTGACGTCTTTCAGCACCACAAAGCGACCGCTGCTGGCGCAGAAGCTGAACTCTTCGTCACTCAGCAGGCGGCGATACGGCGCCGGGCACTCGTACAGACCCAGCGGCAGAGCGGCGGGCAGGGCGTCCAGCAGTTGGTTCAGGGTGTGGAAGAACACCTCGCTACCTTCGTTTTTCGGGTCGAGATGGTTAGTGACCAGCACCAGCGCATCGATGCCGGTCTCCGCCATGGCGGTCAGTTCAGCAATTTGCTGGTCGATGGCGTCGCTGATATGGCCGGATGCGATCACCGGCACACGGCCAGCGACCTGCTGCACGACAAACTGCGCCAGTTCCACACGTTCCTGCAGGCTGAGGAACTGCATTTCGCTGGACTGGCAGACGGCGAACAGCGCATCGACACCCTGTTGCAGATACCAGTCAATCAGACGCGCCATACCGGGATAATCGATCTGATTATCCGCGTTAAACGGCGTCAGCATGACCGGCACAATACCTTCAATCTGTTTCATTGTTCTCTCCTGGTGGCAGTCACACACTGCCGGGATGGTTAAAAGGGGTTATCAGCGTTGCGCCAGCCTGACCGCGACCTGCTGCTGCTGGGGCATATTCGATGCCCCTTCACGCTCGACCGCCAGCGAGGCAAAGGCGGCGGCATAGGTCGCCGCCTGGGCGATGGTATCGCCCGCAGCGATAGCGGCGGCAAACGCGCCATTAAAGGCGTCGCCCGCACCGGTGGTATCAACACTCAGCGCCGGGAAGGCGGGAATATGCTGGAACTGCTGGTTGTCATAGATCAGCGCACCGCGCGAACCCATAGTAATAATCACCCGCCGTGCACCCTGACGGACAATCGCCTGTGCCGCTTCGCGTGCGCTGGCGAGATCGGTCACTTCGATGCCGGACAACAGCGAAGCTTCGGTTTCATTCGGCGTCACCACATCGACATAGTGCAGGCAGGAGAGAATGTCGCTGGAGAACGGCGCCGGGTTCATAATCACCTGCACCCCCATCGCCTGCGCCAGCTTCATCGCATTCAGCGTGGCGGAGAAGTTATTCTCCAGCTGCAACAGCAGCACATCCGCCGTTGCCAGCTCGTGCGTCAGCTCCGCCACTTCATCGTCGGTGATGGTCTGGTTCGCGCCGGAGTAGATGGCGATCATGTTCTCGCCATTCTGTTGTGAGACATAAATAATCGCGTTGCCGGTGGGTTCGGCATCGGTCTGATACAGCCGGAACGAGTGAATATCGGAACCGGACAGATGATCAAACGCGAACTGGCTGAACTGGTCGGTGCCGACTTTGGAAACAAAGTGCACACGTGCGCCGGCGCGGCTGGCGGCCATCGCCTGGTTCGCGCCTTTACCGCCCGGGCCGAGCGTGCTGCCCAGCGCCAGCAGCGATTCGCCACCTTTGGGAAAGCGCGCCACTTTTGCCACGATATCGACGTTAAACGAACCGAGAATGCAGACTTTGCCTTTCATCTTGCGTGTTTTTTCCCGTTGATACGGCTGTTTATGACGCTGACTTTCCAGACGTTTCAGCAATACCGCGAAGTTGCCGCCGGTCTCTTTGATCAGCCTGGACTGCAGATTACGTCGCACGATAATTGCGCCACCGTGGCAGCGCTGCACCAGACCCTGGCGCGCCAGCGCGCTTAAGTCACTGCGAATAGTCTCTTTGGTGACGTTAAAGGTGCTGGCAAGCCAGGCCACGCTGGCGCGTTCAACATCTTCAAGGTAATCAATGATTTTTTCGCGTCGCTCTTCAAGAAACATAGTCACCTCAGCTAATGAATAAGAGCCTAAGGGAGGCCATAGGGACCAGAAAGTGACAGCGATCATACGCAGCGGTGAAAAACGGAAGGAAACAAAAATGAAACCAAATCAGGGAAAATGTCAGACAGATCACAAATTTAGCGAGAAGGGGAAGGGGGATAAGATTCCCTCCCCATAAAATGGGGGAGGTCAGGGAGGGGAAACAGCAGACGCGGAGTTGCTTGCTCCCCCATCCCAGCCTTCCCCACTAAAGCGGGGGAAGGGGTATTGATTCCCTCCCCCATAAAATGGGGGAAGAGGCATAAGACTCAGGGTATTTTACGCCGTGTAATGCGCGGGAAGCGGGCATGCATGCGCAGATTACGCAGATTGATCACCGAAATTGCGGTGCCGAGAATCACCAGCAACGCGCCGCTGACCTTAAACAGGTTCATGCTGTCGCCCAGCACCAGCACCCCCATGATCACCGCCAGCACCGGCGTCAGCAGCGAGTACGGCATCAGCAGGTTGACGTTGTATTTCTTCAGCAGGCTGTACCACACCGAGTAGGCGATAATCGACGAGGCAATCGCACTGTAGAGGATTGCGAACCAGCCGCGCCAGCTGGCATTCAGCAGTAATTCAACCTGGTTGCTTTCGGTCAGCCACGACGCAGCACCGACTATCGGGATGGCGAGAAACGAGATCCACGCTGTCAGGGTTAATGGCTTAATCGGCGGCGATTTCTTCACAATCAGATTACTGATCGCCCAGCCCGCCGCACTGCTTAACAGCAGACACAACACCCACCAGCTCGGAATGGTCGGGCTGCCGGTCAGCGCCACCACGCCGGAGAAGGAGATAGCGATACCGACTATCTGTACCAGCTTCAGCTTATCTTTCAGGATCAGCATTGCCAGCAGCATCGCCATGGGCGTGCCCAGCTGCACCACCACCGCGGCAGTTCCGGCATCGGTAAATTTCATACCGACAAACAGCAGCGAAAAGTGCATAAATCCAAAGGTAAAGGCCAGCGGGATCAGGAAACGCAGCTGATCGCGTGTGATGCGGCAAAACGGGATCAGCACAATTGCCACCACAACAAAACGCATAAAAATCATCATCAGCGGCGGGATATCGTGCAATCCCCACTTCACTGCGACGTTATTAAATGCCCAGACGGAAACCACCATTAAAACCAGAAAAAAATGACGCAATGCCACGACGCAGTCCTTAACTGTTGCGTTGTTTACCCACCTGCTAATGATGACATGAAACAGCGTTTTAAGCTGCGGGCAGAGCAGTTATTTTTTTCCGTAAGTCTGCATAACGTCCGCTGAAAAAGGTATGAGACGTCAGCCGCAGGAAATGCCAAACTGTGCCAGCGCAAACTGAGACAATCAGCAGGCGCAGTACCGGCGTTAACTGACAAGGATTCGGATTTAGCATGTCATCTTTAGCAATAGCTCCTTTAGCGATTATTCAGCTGGAAGTGCCGCCTGCGGCGGTCAGCCAGCAGGTGGGCGAGCAGGCGCAGTGGTTTATCCAGGCGCTGCAGTTACAGCCCGGTGAGTATCTGGTGGTGCGGCCACATCTTGGTGAGCCGTTGCCTGATTATCAGCAGGTGTCGGCGGCGATACTCAGTGGTTCATGGGCGATGGTCACCGACCATGCCGACTGGAGCGAGCGCACTGCCGCCTGGGTGCGCGGGGCGATTGACGCACAGCTGCCGTTGCTCGGTGTCTGCTACGGGCATCAGCTGATGTCGTATGCCCTCGGCGGTCAGGTGGCCGATAACCCACGTGGCTGGGAGCGCGGTCTGAAGGCGCTGGACAATCTGGCGGCGGATGACGCGTTACTCGCGGCACTTCCTGCACAGTTCGATGCCTGGCTGTCGCATCGCCAGTCGGTGTTGCAGCCACCTGCAGGCGCGCGGGTGCTGGCGCGTTCGGCCGTCGATGATTGTCAGATTATCCGCTACACCCCGGCGGCGCTGTCAGTGCAGTTCCACCCGGAGTTTGATGCGGAGATTATGACTGCCTGTCTGCCCGCAGAAGTGGTGGATGATGGTCGCCGGGTGCAGGGCACTGACTGGGCGCGTACCCTGCTGGAGCGTTTCTGGTATGACGCACGTCAGCAGCAGGTGAAAGCCGGTTAAGCAACGGGCCGGGCTGATCCCGGCCTTTCATCACGGAGTTTTCAGACGACATCACAGTTTCTGCCGTTGCGATCTGACATCTCGCGTTTCGTCTGCCAGCGTTAATGGTGTGTTATTCGATTGTTAATAACAACCAACAATAGAGGCAGGAGAAACACCATGCGCTACGCCTATCCTGGTTTTAAAGACTCCCTGATTTCCCTCCAGTCGCGCTACGGCAACTATATTAACGGCGAGTTTGTTGCCCCGGTAAAAGGGGAGTATTTCACCAATACCTCGCCGGTGAATGGTTCGGTGATTGGGGAATTTCCCCGCTCCGGGCTGGAAGATGTTGATAATGCGATTAATGCCGCCCATGCCGCTGCGGATGCCTGGGGGAAAACCTCGGTACAGACACGTTCCCTGACATTACTGAAAATTGCCGACCGGCTGGAAGCGCATCTCGAACGTATTGCGGTGAATGAAACATGGGACAACGGCAAGCCTGTGCGCGAGACGCAGGCGGCGGATTTACCGCTGGCGGTAGATCACTTCCGTTATTTCGCCGGTTGTCTGCGCGCGCAGGAAGGAACCGCAGCCGAGATTGATGAACATACCGCTGCTTACCATTTCCATGAGCCGCTGGGCGTGGTCGGGCAGATTATTCCGTGGAACTTCCCGCTGCTGATGGCGGCCTGGAAACTTGCTCCGGCGCTGGCGGCGGGCAACTGTGTGGTGCTGAAACCCGCAGAGCAGACGCCGCTGACCATTACGTTGTTTGCTGAGTTGATCGGTGATCTGTTGCCTGCCGGCGTGCTGAATGTGGTGCATGGTTTTGGCCGTGAAGCCGGGGAAGCGCTGGCATCACATCCACGTATCGCCAAGGTGGCCTTTACCGGGTCCACCGCCACGGGCGGCCATATTCTGCAGCTGGCAGCGAAGAATCTGATCCCTTCCACCGTTGAACTGGGCGGCAAATCACCGAATATCTTCTTTGAAGATATTATGCAGGCTGAGCCATCGTTTATCGAAAAAGCCGCCGAAGGCGTGGTGCTGGGCTTCCTTAATCAGGGCGAAGTCTGTACCTGTCCGTCACGTGCGCTGGTGCAGGAGTCGATCTACGAGCCGTTTATGGCCGCGGTGATGCAGCGGGTGAAAACCATTAAGCGTGGTGACCCGATGGACAGCGAGACGATGGTAGGCGCACAGGCGTCGCAGCAGCAGTTCGATAAGATCCTCTCGTATCTGGAGATTGCGCAGAAAGAGGGGGCCGAGGTGCTGACTGGCGGAGGAATCGAGAAGCTGGAGGGCGATCTCAACTCTGGTTATTACATTCAGCCCACGCTGCTGAAGGGCAATAACAGTATGCGCGTGTTCCAGGAAGAGATCTTTGGCCCGGTGGTGGGGATTACCACCTTTAAGGATGAGGCGGAGGCGATCGCCATTGCCAACGACTCGATTTATGGTCTGGGCGCCGGTGTCTGGACGCGGGATATTAACCGTGCTTACCGGGTGGGCCGGGCTATAAAAGCCGGGCGGGTGTGGACCAACTGCTATCACCTCTATCCGGCGCATGCGGCGTTTGGCGGCTATAAGAAATCGGGGATTGGCCGTGAGACGCATAAGATGATGCTGGACCATTATCAGCAGACTAAAAACCTGCTGGTGAGTTACAGCGTGCAGCCGCTTGGTTTCTTCTGAAACGCGGGATAAACAGGGGAAGGGGGGCAGTGGGGGAGGTCTGGGGAGGGGGAACTGACGACTCTGCACTTTAAGGGAGAAGGGAGCCGTTTAAAAGCGACATCCAGAGTTAAAGCGCGGGGAAATCCGGGCCGAAGAGGAAAGCGTCCCGCGCCAGGGATGGTGCGGGCCGAGCGGTCATGGATGACGAATAGCGACTTTCCGATCGGCCCGGATTTCCCCCGTGCAGTCACTGTCATTCACAGCGACTGGTTAAACTACAGCCGATATCTTTACCTGTTCACCAGCTTCGGCGGCAACGCCACCACCAGCAAACTGCTCAGCAGCAGGCACACCGCAAAGAACCACAGTGCACCACTACTGCTGCCGGTAATATCCAGCGCCAGCCCCATCACCGAGTTACTGACCAGCCCGGCGATATTCGCCAGCGAACAGGCGAGAGCAAATCCGGTCGCCGCCGCCGTGCCCTGCAGGAACGTGGCGGGCAGGCTGAAGAACACCGGCACTGCACCAATAATTGCCGCCTGAGCGACCGAAAACAGCGCGACGGTGGCCAGCAGATGACCGGAATACTGTGTACTGGCCGCCATCGCCGCTGCACCAATGATAAATGGCACAATAATATGCCAGCGTCGTTCGCGCATCCGGTCAGAACTGGCACTGATCAGCAGCATACCGAACAGTGCGGCAACACTGGGAATGGCAGTCAGCAGGCCGATATCGGTCACATTGCTGACACCCGCATTGCGGATAAAGGTCGGCAGCCAGAAGCCCATCGCATAAGCGCTAAGCAGAATCGAGAAATCGATACCGCCCAGCATCCACACTTTCAGATTGAAAAAACCGTCGCGGAAACGGTGTTTCGTCTCACCGGATTCGGTTTTGTCGGCCCACAGCTGCTCGCTGATGACATCTTTTTCGTCATCACTCAGCCAGCGCGCCTGCTGCACGCTTTCCGGCAGCGCCCAGACCGCCAGGATACCGAGCAGCACACTGGGTGCGCCTTCCAGCAGGAACATCCACTGCCAGCCGTGTAAACCCAGGTGCTGATCAAAATGGCTGATAATCCAGCCAGACAGCGGTGCGCCGACAATGCTGGAGAGCGGCAGACCAATCATAAACAGGGAAATCATGCGTCCGCGCCGCCAGGACGGATACCAGCGCGTCAGGTAAAACAGCACGCCAGGCAGGAAGCCAGCTTCGGCGACGCCGAGCAGAAAGCGCAGGACATAGAACTGAAACGGCGTGGTGACCAGCATGGTGGCAGCGGACAGCAATCCCCAGCTAATCATGATGCGGGCAATCCATAAGCGTGCGCCGACCCGTTGCAGAATCAGGTTGCTGGGGACTTCAAACAGGATGTAACCGACAAAAAACAACCCGGCGCCAAGGCCAAATGCGGCCTCGCTCAGTTCCAGCTGGCTGGCCATTTGCAGCTTCGCCAGCCCGACATTAATACGGTCGAGATAGGCCGCCAGGTAGCACAGGCAGAGGAACGGGATCAGTTTCCAGGTGATTTTACGGTAAATAGCATCGACCCCCGCCACAGCGGCAGGTGGGGTGAATTCAGCAGTCATTTTTTTCTCCCGGCGAAAACGTTCACACTGCACTGGCAGCTGCAAAAGAGGGTCTGCCGGACAGAAGTGGAATATTGTTGTCGTTATCTGCGGACATGATAGCCAATATTCTGAAAAAAAACTGCTGCGTTTATTGTCATTCCGCGAATATGTTATTTTCTGCCAGTTGCCGTGAGAAAAGGAGCATTCGTGAAACGTGCACTGTCATTTCCCTCGCTATTAATATGGTTACTCGCGAATTCAGATAATAAGTGCAACGCTCGGACATGATTGTGGAGAGTGTAGGAGGAAGGGTTAACTACCGATAA
>NZ_CBFFRK010000131.1:0-12698 GCF_965644245.1 Erwinia sp. V71 | reverse complement strand
GGGTTCTTATGCCTTAGTTGTAAGTGTCTACCATGTCCCCGAACAAGTGTTCACTGTGTCCCCGGACCGTACACCCACGTTGTGGGGGAGGGGAGCAGATAAGAGGTGCCTGTGGAAGCGAGTCCATAACTCACAATAAGCAGGCGCTTTCTCGTGAAAGCTGAAATCATTTCCTGAGCAACAGACGTAAAAAAGCCCGCAGAAGCGGGCTTTTTTACTTACTTGGCTGGGGTGCAGGGATTCGAACCCCGGAATGCTGGTATCAGAAACCAGAGCCTTACCGCTTGGCGACACCCCAATTGTGTGCGATCTGCAATGCAAACCGTCTTTTTTTGGCTGGGGTACGAGGATTCGAACCTCGGAATGCCGGAATCAGAATCCGGTGCCTTACCGCTTGGCGATACCCCAATAATATGGTGGCTACGACGGGAATCGAACCTGTGACCCCAGCATTATGAGTGCTGTGCTCTAACCAGCTGAGCTACGTAGCCATATTACTGCATATTACTGTTACTGCTTTCTACTGCATTTTCCCGATGGCTGGGGTACCTGGATTCGAACCAGGGAATGCCGGTATCAAAAACCGGTGCCTTACCGCTTGGCGATACCCCAATTGCGTATCACGAAGCCGTGCACGTTCAGGAAAATATGGCTGGGGTACCTGGATTCGAACCAGGGAATGCCGGTATCAAAAACCGGTGCCTTACCGCTTGGCGATACCCCATCCGTGCAACGCGTTAAAGTCCGCTCTGGAAATGGTGCGGGAGGCGAGACTTGAACTCGCACACCTTGCGGCGCCAGAACCTAAATCTGGTGCGTCTACCAATTTCGCCACTCCCGCAAAAAGATGGTGGCTACGACGGGAATCGAACCTGTGACCCCAGCATTATGAGTGCTGTGCTCTAACCAGCTGAGCTACGTAGCCATCTTTTTTCGCGTTACCTTCATCGGCGTTGCGGGGCGCATTATGCGTAGTTGACCTGGAAGCGTCAACAAGTTTTTTCCCGTTTTTGGCCGTCAGACGTATCGTTTGTCTGGCTTATAACCAGCATGGCGAGAAAATCAGCGATTTTCCCCGTAAATCGTCAATATCAGCAAACAGAAACGGGCCATCGCTGGCCCGTTTTTAATCAGATAAACATAGGCTTATTTATAAGCCGACTGGTGGACGCCGACGGCACGACCAGAAGGATCGTCCATGGTTTTGAAGGCTTCGTCCCATTCGATCGCTTTTGCGGAAGAACAGGCGACAGACGGGCCACCAGGCACGCATTCCGCGGCGCTTGGCAGCGGGAACAGCTCTTCAAAGATCTCGCGGTACAGATACGCTTCTTTTGACGTCGGCGTGTTGTACGGGAAGCGGAAGTGCGCGGTCTGCAGCTGCTGCTCGCTAATCTGCTTCGCGGCCACTTCTTTCAGCGTATCAATCCAGCTGTAGCCCACGCCGTCAGAGAACTGCTCTTTCTGACGCCATGCCACGCTTTCCGGCAGGTAAGAAGAGAAACACTCACGCAGGATATGTTTTTCCATTTTCCCGTTGGAACCGCACATTTTGTCCTGTGGGTTGATGCGCATCGCCACGTCGAGGAATTTTTTATCCAGGAATGGTACACGCGCTTCCACACCCCATGCGGACATCGCTTTGTTGGCGCGTGCGCAGTCAAACATATGCAGCGCCAGCAGTTTACGCACGTTTTCTTCGTGGAACTCTTTGGCGTTTGGTGCTTTATGGAAGTAGAGGTAACCGCCAAACACTTCGTCAGCACCTTCACCGGACAGCACCATCTTGATGCCCATCGCTTTGATCTTACGAGACATCAGGTACATCGGCGTTGAGGCGCGGATGGTGGTGACGTCATAGGTTTCAATGTGATAAATCACATCGCGGATAGCATCGAGGCCTTCCTGCACGGTGAAATGAATTTCATGGTGCACGGTGCCGAGATGGTCAGCGACAGATTTCGCCGCTTTCAGGTCCGGAGAACCTTCCAGGCCGACAGCGAAGGAGTGCAGCTGTGGCCACCATGCGTCGCTTTGATCCTGATCTTCCACACGTTTCGCCGCAAAGCGTTTGGTCACGGCGGAGATAATGGAGGAATCCAGACCACCGGACAGCAGTACGCCATAAGGCACATCTGACATCAGATGGCTTTTCACAGACTCTTCCAGCGCGGCTTTCAGGCCTGCGGCGTCAGTGGTGTTGTGCTCAACCGCGTCATAGCTGAACCAGTCGCGCTGATAATAACGACGGATTTCGCCATCTTCGCTCGACAGGTAGCTTCCCGGCGGGAACTCTTTCAGGGTACGGCACACTGGCACCAGCGCTTTCATTTCGGAAGCGACAAACAGGTTGCCGTGCTCATCGTTGCCCATATACAGCGGGATAATACCGATATGGTCACGGCCAATCAGGTAAGTGTTTTTCACACTGTCATACAGAATAAAGGCGAACATGCCCTGCAGGTCGTCGAGGAAATCGACACCTTTTTCCTGATACAGCGCGAGGATAACTTCGCAGTCAGAGCCGGTCTGGAACTCATAGCGATCGCTCAGTTCCGCGCGCAGCGCCTGATGGTTGTAGATTTCGCCGTTAACGGCCAGAACGTGGGTGTGGTCGGCGTTATACAGAGGTTGCGCGCCATTGTTCACATCAACAATGGAAAGACGTTCATGCGCCAGGATGGCTTTGTCACCGGCATACACGCCAGACCAGTCCGGACCGCGGTGACGCATCAGGCGGGAAAGCTCCAGGGCTTTCTTACGCAACTCAGAGGGATCGGATTTCAGATCCAGAACACCAAAAATAGAACACATAGTAACGCTCCCTAACGACGAACCTTTGTTGTGGTTGCAGTCTTGCTGCCGATAGATAAGAAAATGCTCTATCTCAGTTCAGCGATCAAGCGATTTAGCAAATTTCTGATAAATAGTCTGTTGACCTGAGTTGATCTTTGATGGTTTGTCATTTTTATTGGCGTTTTATTGATGAATCGATAATGAATCAACAAAAGAGAAGAAAAAAACAGCAACAAACTGGCACGGGACAGGCTTCAGGTCAGCAAAACGTTACAGGAAATAGCCGGTCGCCAGGCGCTGCATGCAAACAGGTGATGCAGAAGTAAAACAGAGGGGAAACATACCGATGGCACCGGAGCGGCTTGTCCGCGGAGGAGCACGGGATGGTCGCCCGGGGGCGCAATCATAAAGACGACGCCCCGTAGCCGGCTAATCGTCAGAAAATATCAATATCTGCCACTGATGGATAAATCCAGGTCGGGCGGAACGGCATGGCGTCAATATCGCTCAGCGTGGAGACGCCGGACAGCACCAGCACGGTAGAAAGGCCCGCCTGGAAACCGGCCTGAATATCGGTACGCAGGTTATCACCGACGATCACCGTATGCTCGGAGTGCGCCTGCATCTTGTTTAGCGCGGCGCGGATAATCAGCGGACTCGGCTTGCCGACATAAAACGGTGCGCGACCGGAAATTTTTTCAATCCCGGCGCACAGCGCACCACAGCCTGGTGCAAAACCATGGCCATGACTGTCCGGGTTGGTGGCGATAAAGCGCGCGCCATTGGCGACGAAAAATGCCGCCTTATGCATCATATCCCAGTTAAACGAGCGCGTTTCGCCGACGATAACAAAGTCAGGATTGATATCCGTAATGGTAAATCCGGCTTTATACAGTTCGTGGATCAGCGCGCCTTCACCGACCACATACGCTTTCTTGCCCTCCTGGTGACGCAGAAAATCCGCTGTCGCCATCGCCGAGGTATAGAATGCGCTCTCCGGCACTTCAAGACCGGCAGAGGCAAAGCGGTTTGCCAGATCCTGCGCCGTCTGTGACGGATAGTTAGTCAGCACCACCAGTGGCATCCCCTGGGCCTGAATGCGCTGCAGAAACTGGTCTGCGCCAGGAACAGCGGTATTATCGTGCATCAGCACGCCATCAATATCACAAATTACATTTTTCAAAGTCATCAGGCTTATCCACAAACAGAGCCAGCATTCGCTGGCTGAGTATCAGGCTTCCAGCAGACGCTGTAACAGAATGCCATTCAGCATGGCGCGTTTGGCCAGCGCAAAAGCGCCGATGGCGGAACGATGGTCGATCTGTGAACGCACCACCGGCAGATTTTTACGGAAGTCTTTCAGTACCTGGGTATTGATGCAGCCTTCAATCGCTGGCAGCAGCACCTTCTCCGCCTCGGTTATCTCACCGGCAATCACCACTTTTTGCGGATTAAACAGGTTAATCGCAATCGCAATGGCTTTACCTAAATAACGGCCAACATGCTCAATCACTTCACAGGCCAGCGGATCGCCGCGATTGGCTGCTTTGCAGATTAACTGAATCTGGCAGTCATCCAGCTTCAGCGTGCTGGGATAACCCTGCGACAGCAGATGGCGTACGCGATTCTCAATCGCGCCATTGGCGGCAATGGTTTCCAGGCAGCCGAAATTGCCGCAGTGGCAGCGCTCACCCAGCGGGTCGACCTGGATATGGCCGATCTCGCCAACGTTGCCATTACTGCCGAGAAAAATATGGCCGTTAGCGATAATCCCGGCACCCGTACCGCGATGCAAACGCACCAGAATGGAGTCTGCGCAGTCGCGGGTCGCACCAAAGTAGTGCTCCGCCAGCGCCAGACTGCGGATATCGTGACCGACAAAACTGGTGACATGAAAGCGGGCTTCCAGATGCGCCACCAGCGGCCAGTTATGCACATTAATATGCGGCATATAGCGGATGACGCCGATATTCGGGTCCACCAGGCCTGGCAATATCACCGAAATGGCAATCAGTTCGCGCAGCTTACGCTGATGCAGTTCACTGAAATTTTCGATGGCGAGGAACAGGGCGTTTTCCAGCGTTTCCTGGGTGCGCTCCGGCAGAGGATAATGCTCTTCGGCAAGCGCTTTGCCGCTTAAGTCATACAGTGTCAGCGTGGCGTCACTGCGCCCGAGGCGCACACCGATAGTATTGAAGCCACGCGTTTCGGCGACGATGGAAATGGCGCGGCGACCGCCGGTTGAGGCCTGTTGATCGACCTCTTTGATCAGACCGCGCTCAATCAGCTGGCGGGTAATTTTGGTGACACTGGCGGGGGCAAGCTGGCTGAGTTCCGCAATCTGAATACGAGAAATTGGCCCCTGCTGGTCAATCAGCCGGTAGACGGCCGCACTATTCAGTTGTTTGACAAGATCAACATTTCCTATTGGTGCCTGGCCGCCGTTGGTCATTCGGTTACTCGCTTAGGACTTCGTCACCATTAACGATAGTCTGGATAATGTGATAATCACGTGTGAAAACCGTCAGGTTAGCGACTTTACCGGCCGCGATCGAGCCTAACTGTTTCTCCACACCCATTGCCCGGGCCGGATAAAGCGTCGCCATACGCAGCGCTTCATCCAGGGAGATACCGACATGTTCGACGCTGTTCCTTACCGCTTCGATCATATTCAGTGCAGAACCACTCAGGGTGCCATTTTCGTCCACACACAGCCCGTTACGATAGTATATTGTTTTACCAGCGAAAATGAACTGATCAATATTCGCGCCCGCCGGGGCGGTGGCATCCGTTACCAGCACCAGTTTATCGCCTTTGATACGTTTGGCATTGCGCACATTCGCGTAGTGGACGTGCAGGCCATCAGCAATAATGCCGCAATACACGTCAGGCGCATCAAACAGCGCGCCAATCAGGCCGGGTTCGCGGCCGGTAATGGTTGGCATGGCGTTATACAGATGGGTGGCAAAGCTGACGCCCGCACTGAAGCCTGCTTTGGCCTCATCATAGGTGGCATGTGAGTGGCCGGCGGAGACGATAATTCCGGCTGCCTGCAGCTGGCGAATCACCGCGCTGTCCACCATTTCCGGCGCCAGCGTCACTTTGGTAATCACATCTGCATTTTCGCAGAGAAAATTAACCAGTTCAGGATTCGGTTTGCGAATTAACGCGGGATCGTGGGTGCCTTTTTTGGCGCTGTTCAGCCACGGGCCTTCCAGATGCAGACCCAGCGCCTGATGACGATTCTGTGCCAGATACGCACGCATCACCTCGACGGCACGCACCATTAACTCGTCACTGCTGGTGATCAGGGTCGGCAGAAAGCTGGTACAGCCCGATTTCTCATTGGCTTTCTGCATAATGTTCAGCGTATCGACGCTGATCGCGTTGATGTCGTCATTGAACTGCACACCGCCGCAGCCATTCAGCTGCACATCAATAAAACCGGGGGCGATCAGTGCGCCATTAACCTCACGCGTGGCGATGCCTGCGGGCAGTTCTGCGAGCGGGCATACACGTTCAATCAGACCCTCAGCGATGACCACCGCATGATCGTCCAGGATGTCGTGGCCGGTAAAAATACGACCGTGGGTTAATGCGTACATTTCAGTTACCTCCCGGCAGCGCCGGCTATTGCCTGTCCCTGTCATCCACTGCGAACGCTTCAGGGTATCGAATGAAAAAAAATTACAGATCCTTCATATTTTCCGCTTCCATCTCGCGGAAATATTTCACCGTTTTCACTTTCAGTTCCATGGTGGAAGGCTCATCACATACCACCACTGATTTAGGATGCAGCTGCAGGCAGCTGATTGTCCACATATGGTTGACATTGCCTTCCACGGCGGCCTGCAGTGCCTGCGCTTTGACATGGCCGGTCACCAGAATCATCACTTCTTCGGCATCGAGCAATGTCCCCACGCCAACGGTCAGGGCGTACTTCGGTACCTGATCCACATTGCCGTCAAAGAAACGCGAGTTCGCTACCCGGGTATCGTGCGTCAGAGTTTTAATGCGGGTGCGGGATGCCAGAGAAGAAGCGGGTTCGTTAAAGGCGATATGCCCGTCGTTGCCGACGCCGCCCATAAACAGATGGATTTTACCGTAAGAACGAATCTTTTCTTCATATTGACGACATTCTGCGTCAATATCCACAGCATTACCATTGAGAAGATTGATATTTTTCGCTTGGATATCAACGTGATCAAAGAAATTTCGATACATAAAACTATGATAGCTTTCCGGATGCTCTTTTGGCAGCCCGACGTACTCGTCCATGTTGAAGGTGACCACATGTTTAAAGCTAACCTGGCCTGCTTTATGCATCTCAATTAAATGCTTATAGGCTTCCAGTGGGGTGCCGCCCGTCGGCAGACCGAGCACAAAAGGGCGATCTTCCGTCGGTTTGAACGCGTTAATGCGGTTAACGATATGGCGCGCGGCCCACTTACCCACCTGGGTTGGGGTCGAAAGGGGAATCAGTCTCATGGTGCACCTCATGTAAGCATAAAATGTAGTCGTTACAGACGGTCTCACGGCGGTGGTAGTAAGCTTAACCTGCCCGAGCCATAACCACAGAGGAAAAAACCGCCCTAATAATTCGGATCATAAAATAAGTTGGCATCCATAGCCAGCTTCATCTGTTCCATATGGCGATAATTGGTGATTATCGTCACATATGTTGAGGTTTTAATTTGCGAAGCGAATTAATTTCTTTTTACACTTTGCATCGTGGTATGTACTGTCATCAGGTTAGCTGAAAATTGTGATAACAAAAGAAAACAATCTCAGTGGCCTTGTCAGCTCTCGGAGGGGGAAAAGGTGAATATTTTAAGTTACTTACAAAAGATAGGGCGGGCGCTGATGGTGCCAGTGGCAACACTGCCCGCCGCTGCCATTCTGATGGGCGTGGGCTACTGGCTCGATCCTGATGCATGGGGAGCCGGCAATGCGCTGGCGGCGCTGTTTATCAAGTCTGGTTCTGCCATTATCGACAATATGGGCGTACTGTTTGCTGTCGGTGTCGCGTATGGCATGTCAAAAGATAAAGATGGTGCCGCAGCACTGGCCGGTTTCGTTGGCTTCCTGGTATTGACCACGCTGTGTTCGCCAGCGGCAGTGTCAATGATTCAGCACATCCCGCTCGACCAGGTGCCTGCTGCTTTTGGTAAAATCCAGACGCAGTTTATCGGTATTCTGGTGGGGATTATCTCTGCCGAAATGTACAACCGTTTCAGCCAGGTAGAACTGCCGAAAGCGTTCTCGTTCTTCAGCGGACGTCGTCTGGTGCCGATTCTGGTCTCCTTCCTGATGATCTTCGTTGCCTTTATCCTGATGTATATCTGGCCGGTGATCTTCAGTGGCCTGGTGACGTTTGGTGAACATATCCAGAAACTCGGTTCGCTGGGCGCAGGTATCTATGCGTTCTTCAACCGTCTGTTAATCCCTGTAGGCCTGCACCATGCACTGAACTCTGTATTCTGGTTCGATGTGGCGGGTATTAACGATATTCCTAACTTCCTCGGTGGCGGCCAGTCGATTGCTAATGGCACTGGTGTGGTTGGCATTACCGGTCGTTATCAGGCGGGCTTCTTCCCGATTATGATGTTTGGTCTGCCTGGTGCAGCGCTGGCGATTTACCACTGCTCGCGTCCTGAGAACCGTGCGAAAGTGGCCGGGATTATGATGGCGGCGGCATTTGCCTCATTCTTTACCGGCATCACCGAGCCACTGGAATTCTCCTTTATGTTTGTGGCGCCGGTACTGTATGTGATTCATGCCGTACTGACCGGTATCTCGGTATTTATCGCTGCCAGCATGCACTGGATTGCCGGATTTGGTTTCAGCGCTGGTCTGGTGGATATGTTCCTGTCGACGAAAAACCCGCTGGCAACGCACTGGTATATGCTGATTGTCCAGGGCCTGGTGTTCTTCGTTATCTACTACGTGGTATTCCGCTTTACCATCCAGAAATTCAACCTGCTGACGCCGGGTCGTGAACTGGCAGTGGCGGGTGATGAGAGTGATGGCTATGACAGCAGCGTTGCCGCACCTGCCAGTGGCGAGTCTGCAAACGAAGCGCTGGCGCGCCAGTATATCAGCGCCGTGGGTGGCTCAGAGAACCTGACCGGGATCGACGCCTGTATCACCCGTCTGCGCCTGAACGTGAAAGATTCCTCAGTCGTGAAAGAGTCGGTCGCGAAGCGCCTTGGTGCCTCTGGTGTGATTAAGCTGAATAAACAGAGCGTGCAGATTATCGTCGGTACGCAGGCGGAAATTATCGCCTCGGCGATGAAAACCGTGCTGGGTAAAGGGCCGGTGGCTGCTGCTGCGACTGCTGAACCTGCACCTGCAGCGGTGCAACCGCAGGCGGTCAGTAACGTGACAACTCAAGTGGTTGCGACGCTGGTGGCACCCGTCAGTGGTGATATCGTCGCGCTGGATCAGGTGCCTGATGAAGCCTTTGCCAGCAAAGCGGTTGGCGATGGTCTGGCGATTAAACCGACCAGCGGCACTGTCGTTGCGCCCGTTGCCGGTACTCTGGTGAAGATCTTTAACACCAATCATGCGTTTTGCCTGGAAACAGACAGCGGCGCGGAAATCGTGGTGCATATGGGGCTCGATACCGTGGCACTGGATGGCAAGGGCTTTACCCGCCTGGCGGAAGAGGGCAGTGTGGTGACGGCAGGTCAGCCAGTGCTGGAGATGGATCTTGAGTACCTCAACAGCCATGCGCGTTCGATGATCAGTCCGGTAGTGGTCAGCAACAGTGATGATTTTGCCGGGATCAACCTGCTTGCCAGCGGCAGCGTGGTAGCTGGTGAAAGCAAACTGTATGAAATCAAACGCTAACCTGTAATCAGGTCAGTAAAGCAGGGCGGGAAGCAATTCCCGCCCTTTTTTTGCTAAATTAAACCAACAAACGGTTGTGTCCCTTCTCTGCTTTGTGGATCATACTCCGTTATTTCGTGGTTCAAATCACCCGCTGTATTTAGTGTTGAGGAAATTGTGATGAGTGAGGCAGAAGCCCGCCCAACTAACTTTATTCGTCAGATTATTGACGAAGATTTGGCGAACGGTAAGCACAGCAGTGTGCACACCCGTTTCCCGCCGGAGCCGAATGGCTATCTGCACATCGGTCATGCGAAATCTATCTGCCTGAATTTTGGTATCGCCCAGGATTACCAGGGGCAGTGTAACCTGCGTTTCGACGACACCAACCCGGTGAAAGAAGACCTGGAATATGTCGAATCCATCAAGCGTGACGTGCAATGGCTCGGTTTCCAGTGGAGTGGCGATGTCTGTTATTCCTCAGATTATTTCGATCAACTGTACAACTATGCGGCAGAACTGATTAACAAAGGCCTTGCCTATGTTGATGAGCTGACCCCGGAACAAATTCGTGAATACCGTGGCACCCTGACCTCACCAGGTAAAAACAGCCCTTATCGCGATCGCACACCAGAAGAGAACCTGGCGCTGTTCGAAAAAATGCGCGATGGCGGTTTTGCCGAAGGTGCGGCGTGTCTGCGTGCGAAAATCGATATGGCGTCCAGCTTTATCGTGATGCGTGACCCGGTTATCTACCGTATTAAATTTGCCGAGCATCACCAGACTGGCAACAAGTGGTGCATCTACCCGATGTACGACTTTACCCACTGCATTTCCGATGCGCTGGAAGGTATTACTCACTCCCTGTGTACGCTGGAATTCCAGGACAACCGCCGTCTGTATGACTGGGTGCTGGATAACATCACCATTCCGGTACACCCGCGTCAGTATGAGTTCTCGCGTCTGAATCTTGAATATGCGGTGATGTCGAAGCGTAAGCTGAACCAGCTGGTCACGGAAAAAGTGGTGGAAGGCTGGGATGACCCGCGGATGCTGACCGTTTCTGGCCTGCGCCGCCGTGGTTACAGCGCGGCATCGATTCGCGAATTCTGCCGTCGTATTGGTATCACCAAGCAGGACAATATCGTTGAGATGGCATCGCTGGAATCCTGTATTCGCGATGATCTGAACGAGAATGCACCGCGTGCCATGGCCGTGCTGGACCCGCTGAAAGTGGTGATTGAAAACCTGCCTGCAGGTCATGACGAAATCATCACCATGCCAAATCATCCGAACAAACCGGAGATGGGCACGCGTGAAGTGCCGTTCAGTCGTGAAATCTATATTGATCGTGCTGACTTCCGTGAAGAAGCCAACAAGCAGTACAAACGTCTGGTGATGGGCAAAGAAGTACGCCTGCGTAATGCTTATGTGATCAAAGCAGAGCGTGTGGCGAAAGATGAAGACGGCAATATTACCTGCCTGTACTGCACCTGCGATGTTGATACCTTAAGCAAAGATCCTGCTGATGGCCGTAAGGTGAAAGGCGTGATCCACTGGGTGTCTGCTATCCATGCGCTGCCAGCGGAATTCCGCCTGTATGATCGCCTGTTTAGCGTCGCTAACCCGGGCGCGGCAGAAGATTTCCTGACGACCATTAATCCGGAGTCACTGGTGATCCGTCAGGGCTTTGTTGAACCTGGTTTGCAGGTGGCAGAAGCCAGCAGCCCATACCAGTTCGAGCGTGAAGGTTACTTCTGTGCTGACAGCGTCTACTCCAGTGCCGCGAAACTGGTATTTAACCGCACCGTGGGTCTGCGTGATACCTGGGCGAAAGCTGGCGAGTAATTAGCGCTGCAAATCTGAAGGCCGCCGGTGGATTCCCTGGCGGTCTTTTTTTTAAGTTTGCTTCGCATCATCTTGTGCTACCCATACCATTTCATTCGTCCTTTCATCCATTTTCAGTTGTCTGTCTTGTGCGCCAATTGAGCGAATACCGTATTGCTTCGTTTGCACGAGCCAGCTGGCAAATGTCTTTTTTAGCTCTTCATGTTCGACGACAGCAATAATGCGAAACTGGTTTTTCCCCTTTGTCTCTACCACGATACGCAGAGGTCCTCTTCCACCCAGATTAGCTGAGTCTGTTGTCCAGGCTTTTGCATCGAAGGTGCCAAAACCGGTCATCACACCATTGTCTGAATACAGGTGAAACCCCAGGCTTCTGTCGGAGGCATTGTGAATAAATAAATCGCACTGGCGTTTTACCGCTGCGATGACTCTCTCATCAGTATGCAGGTGGCCCCAGTCTCTGTCGTAATAGAGGGTTCTGATGAGAGAAGGATTTATTTTTGCCTGCTTGTCATCAGTCTGCTGAACCGTTTTTTTATCCTGCGGTCTGGTGTCCTGAATTGCCTCAGTCTCAGCCTCAGATTGAGTGCCGCGTTTGTTTGTTCCTGTGAGACCCTGGTTGCGGTAATCGCCGGTGCCGCTGCTTCTGGCGCTAACAGGAAAACTGAACACAGATGACGCAGATTGTTTTTCGACAACCGCCAGCGTTTGTAATGGTTTTGGTAATGTTTCCGTTGTCACCCGTTGCTTCCGGATAAATTCATTCACCATCGTTTTCAATGAATGTTGTATTGCCGGAAAGATATGCTGAAGGTGGCTATTTTCCTGCAGTATCAGATAGACATCAGCCAGCTTTTCCAGCATCAACGCTGCATTATCGGGCGGCGTTTTACTGAAAAAAACACAGAGGGAACGAAATGATTTTTCCCTATTATCGATTTCAGCTGACAGGGAGATCGCCTGCTGCTCATCAGGCAATATCAGGCATTGCTGGATAAAATTAATCGGATCTCGCTGCAGAACGGTACTTATAAATTGCAGCATGGCGTGCTGCACGTCATCAGAAGCATTGAGGAAACTGGCCGTATTGATTAGGGAAGGTGCGATTTAATCGGTGGGGTTCAGTGGAGTCCTTAGCTGTATTAGCCTTAGCTGAGCTGTATTATCTCTCTGTAAAACGTATACGATCACTTTGTACTGGTGAATATTTGGCCTTTATTATT
>NZ_CBFFRK010000130.1:0-12885 GCF_965644245.1 Erwinia sp. V71 | reverse complement strand
AGGATAGCTTATCGGTAGCTAACCGTCCCTCCATCCACATGACCAAGCGTTGCACTTATTATCTGAATTCGCGAACTCGTGTGTTCTGAATGCATGCTGTTGACTCCGTAACGATATTTGTATTGGTTTCACTTCACCCAGTCTTCCAGCACCAGGTCCGGGACCCGTTCAAATTCCCGCGTGTTATTTGTCACTAGGATGGAGCCGATGGCGATCGCATGCCCGGCAATCGCGGTGTCGTTCGGGCCAATCGGTGTCCCGGCCGCGGCCAGTGCCTCCTTGATCGTCGTGGTGGCATCCACCGCCACCCGATCCCAGGGCAGCACGGCATCGAGGCGGGCGCAGAATGCGTCGACCAGCTGCCCGTGGCGGGGTGAGGCTTTCCTGCCGATGGCGCCAAAGCGCATCTCGGCGTAGGTGATCGCCGAGACCACGATGCGGTGATTGCGCAGGACGGCCTGCTCCAGACGCTTAATGACGGCTTCCGGCTGCTCGCGCATGATGAACGAGCAGATGTTGGTGTCGAGCATGTAGGTTTTGTTCACAGGTTAAATCGTCCTTCGTCGGTGACAACGTCCTCGCGCTCCGCCATAAAGTCCGGATCGGCCTTTTCCAGCTGCGCGAACGAGCCCCAGGTCGGCCGGACAGGACGCAGGATGATGCTGTCCCCTTCCCGGACGATCTCCAGCTCACTGACCCCCTCAAAATCCAGGTCGCGGGGCAGACGGATGGCGCGGTTATTGCCGTTTTTAAATATCGAAACTGTGCGCATGGGTTTTCCTCATATGCCGGGTATGCCAGGGAGTATTCCCGCATAGGTGAAGTATATGCCTTTAGAATGAGTTTGTATAGGTGATACATATGCAGATGCTTAGCATATAGATATGCTTAACATATCCTTTCTTCTCACTTTTTCACGGTAGATCCGAAAAAAGGTAAAACCGGATCTGTGCCAGTCAACGTCTCAATAGAGCAGCATGGATAACGCCGGGATTGGACTTTTAGAGCGGTTTTAGGACAGGTTGACAGACAGTTATGAAAAGCTCGTCTGCTGGCACAGAGCAGACTTAAGCTAACTCCGATTTAGCCCAGTCCTTATCGCTGAGATAAAAACCTGCGGTTGTTTTCCCGGCTCTGAGCCGGGAAAAGAACGGAAACATTACTGCCTGGCAAAGCAGCCCTGAATATGTGGTGTGGATGAATGGCCAGCTATACCTGAATTTCAGAATTTCCACTTTTGTTTGACAGGGAAACGTTAAGGAAGGTGCGATTTAATCATTCAAAGTTCTGTTCATGACTACAATGATTGCCGTTCATCTATCGTTTTCAGTGTTTTGGGCGGTTCTTTGTTCATTTACCATACGATGACAGGACGAAAAAATGGTTCCCATCGAATTAATCGCACCTTCCCTAACTGAACGAAGACCGTCAGCGCATAAGGTTTGTTCCTTACGACAGTTCAGCTTTCAGACGTCAGTGACGTTTTTGGCTCAAATCCTGCATACGGAGTTAATCTCCCCGATATGCAGGTTTTATCCTTAAAACCACTTTAAATGTCTTGAGGCTCTTTTTCACCGTTACCCGGACTTTTCCCGCCTGATTCACTGCAAACTGCACGTTTCCCTTTTGTTAAATCCCGCAGATCCGAAAAAGAGAGGAACCGGATCCCGTCGATGTTCTGCGCATATTTTTGGGATAAAATCATAAAATGTGATATAACATAGTATGTTAAGGTTCTTTTTGTGCGTCGGGATCTTAACCTTCCACCTGCTTTTTCTGTTACTCACTGCTTTATTGCTTCCGTAAAAGTCCCTATAAATGAATAAACCGGATCTCCGCAGATATCACTTCAGGTAATTGCATGAGTGACAGTTAGCGGGATTGTAGTTTCAGATTATTACATGATTCATGAGTGAATACTGTTAATGTGATTATCAGGTGAGGAACTAACACGGACGTGAACATTAATAAGGAAATTATATGAATAAAAATAATACCTCATGGAAATGCAGCGTATGCGACGACGATTGTGGAGAAGCAACCAACAGCTTCGGCTCCCTTCTCTGTATCTATGAGTATCTTACCCGCGTACCCGGTTCGAGTACGAAAATTTGGTTCAAAGAACACTCCTCCGGTCGCCGTGAACTTATTTCCGTCGGCGGTAAGGTCATCGCCATCTGGAGCGCAGAAAAAGGACACTGGCGGGAGCGGACCGATAAGGATTACGTAGAGGACTGGGAAGAGTACGGGAATGAAACCGGAGACGTATTTATACATGATGAATGTGATGCTTTTAACCTTGCGTTGAGCATTCATTAAGCTCGTCCGCTGGATTTTTCTACCAGTGAAGCCTTATAACTCAAAGGAGCGACAATTTGGCGGATGTCATTGCTATGGCTCAAGGCGTAAAGGCTGCAGCTGCCGGAATTTCGGTATGGGTACCGGTGATAAGCGCAGGCGCAGGTATACTCGGTGCGCTGGGCAGCCAGTGGTTATCACATATTTTCATTACGCGCCGTGAGAAGCGGGCGTCAGAAGAAAAGCTGAACCGGGAGCGGTACTACATCGGCACCGAGCTGGTCTTTCTGCTGGAGCGATATTCCGTGGCCTGGATGTCACTGGGCAGTCTTCGCGTACAAGAATTATCTGAAATGGACAAAATACCCTCTCTGGATTTATCCCAGGTTAAAGGTGACTGGCGGTCCCTGTCTTCACATTTAATTTTCAGGATACGTGCATTTGAAACAAACATGACCGTGCTCTCTTCACGCATACAGGCAGGAAAATTTAATGATTATCTGCCGGTGTCCCTGCCTCTTACTTATGACTGCCTCAAGACCGGCATACAGGCTTTCATTCTGGCAGCAAAAATTCGCAGAGAAGCAGGGCTGCCGGATTCTGTCCATTTGTTAAGTGAACAGGGAATACTGGATACGTTAAGAGGCTTGCGAAAAAAGTACTGGAAAAGAATCGTCTTGGAAAGTAAGCACGGGAAAGAGACTATGCAGAACTTTCCACAGATTCCAGATGGCATAAAGGGAGGGATACAATCATGACTGGTCTCGTTTCATTCGGCCACGCCACGCCGCCCGCCCAGCTGCCGGTCGCTATCGACTACCCGGCCGCGCTGGCCCTGCGCCAGATGGCTGCCCTCGTTGACGACCTGCCGAAATACCTGCTGGCCCCGGAGGTCAGCGCCCTGCTCCACTTCATGCCTGACCTGCGGCGCAAGATGCTGTTCACGACGCTGTGGAACACCGGCGCGCGCATCAGCGAGGCGCTGGCGCTCACAAGAGGGGACTTTCTGCTGCGTCAGCAGTATCCGTTCGTGCAGCTGGCCACGCTAAAGCAGCGCGAGGATAAGGCGGTGCACCGGGCCGGACGCCGCGCCGCCGGCGTAGTGCCCCACCGCCTGGTTCCGCTGTCCGACGCGCAGTACGTGACTCAGCTGGAAATGATGATCGCCACCCTGCGCATTCCGATTGAACGGAGGAGCGAGAAGACGGGCCGGACGGAACGGGTGCGGCTGTGGGAAATCACCGACCGTACCGCGCGCACCTGGCTGAATGAGGCCACCGAAGCGGCGGCGTCAGAGGGCGTTAGTTTCTCCGTCCCGGTCACCCTTCATACCTTCCGGCACAGCTACGCCATGCACATGCTGTACGCCGGCACGCCGCTGAAAGCGCTGCAGAGCCTGCTCGGGCACAAGAGCGCGAAGTCGACGGAGATTTACACGAAGGTGTTTGCGCTGGACGTCGCTGCCCGCCACCGGGTGCAGTTTCAGATGCCGGGTAATGAGGCTGTGGCCATCCTTAAAAATAATTTATGAGCTGTGTTCGGGTGCGGTCTGTTTCGTACTGAACATTTGCGTATTGGGTATCTGGTCGACTCTCACCTATATATTACTCATTTGAGTAAATACAACTAAGTGTTTTTACTCTATTGTGTTTATGTGTATAATTGTTTTAGTGTAAACACACATATGAGTAAGTGAGGTTGTGAGTATGAAAATTATTGCATTCCTGAATCCTAAAGGCGGTTCAGGTAAAACGACTGCAGCCATCAATGTCAGTTCATGTCTTGCTGAATCAGGTTTGCGAGTCGCGGTGGTTGACACAGATCCGCAGATGAGCCTGACTAACTGGAACACTGCAGAAAAAGCGAAATTTGACGTTTACACGGCAGCTTCAGAAAAGGATGTTTACCAGGTTCGCAAAGATCTCTCTGATTATGACTATGTAATTATTGATGGAGCTGGCTCACTTTCCGTCATCACGTCTGCTGCTGTTATGGTTAGTGACTTGATCATTATTCCTGTCACACCAAGCCCCCTGGATTTTTCGGCAGCTGGCTCTGTCGTGACGGTTCTTGAGGCTCAGGCATACAACCGGCCTGTTGAAGCAAGATTCCTCATTACGCGAAAAATTGAGCAGGCAACTATGTTAGGTGTTTTGCGCAACAGCATTGCGCAGACGGGCATCAGAGCTTTGAAAACTGCAATCACCCAGCGTCAGAGCTATGTTAAATCGATTCTTGATGGTGAAAGCGTATTAGATACTGGTGACAGTGCCGCCAAAGGTGAAATACAAATTCTCACCAGAGAGATAATAAGTGTATTTGAGTAAAAACACATATACTCATGCCATCAAATTCAGCAGGTAAAAACATGACATTAGAACGGAAACATGCAGCTCGCACCATGAGCTTTGGCGAGCATCGCGATGTACAAAAGGTTGTTCAAAACACGCCCGTGGCTTCTGAAAGGCAAAAAAGGGTCAATGTGAATATTGATGAAGAAAAGCACATTCGTTTCAAAGCTGCCTGTGCAAGAAAAGGAACAAATATTTCTGAGGTTTTGAAAGAAATGGTGGATAGCTGGCTTAAAGAGAATGAGTAAAAACTCATTTACTCATTTACTCATTTACTCATTTACTCATTTACCCATTTACTCAATTGAGTGAAGTGTTCATTTTTTTCGCATTAGAAGATTAATCTACCGCCTCCGCCCTGCTCCGTTGCTCAACGGCGGCACCGGGCAGGAAGCAAGTTCCGGTCCCTCCCGGCGTTCTGCGTTCATGACGGCCTGCGTTATTTCACCGTGGCCAGCGGAATATCGCTCCATCGCGTGGTCCAGGCAGGGGAGAGCATGTCCCGTTTCATTTTCCACTCCGTGTTCACCCCCTGACCTGCAAACCACAGGCTGCCCAGGCCTGACTGGTTAATGCCGTCCAGCACCTTCATCAGCTGCGCGCTGTTCGCGCGCGCCTGAGCGTCGCTGAACATGTCCAGCTGGCTGACCCCGTTCGGGGTAAAGTCATCGAGCATGATGCCGGCTTTCATGTACCGTTTCCCTTCCAGCCAGATGCCGTCGAGGCTGCGCATGGCCACTTCGATGATGTCGCGCGTGTCCTGAGTCGGCAGACTGAGTTTTTCACCGGCACTGTTGCCGTAGAACACCTCATTTACCGCATGCGGCGACGTGCGAATAAACACGCTGATGCGCCGGCAGAACTGCCGTTCTCCGCGAAGTTTTTCTGCCGCGCGCGTGGCGTACTGGCACAGCGCCTGCTGCATGGCCACCTTTGAGGTGATGCGTTCGCCAAACGACCTCGAGCAGCAAATCTGCTGCTTCGCCGGCGGCAGCTCTTCCAGCGGGATGCAGGACTCACCGCTGAGTTCGCGCGCCGTTCGCTCGAGGACCACGCTGAAGTTCTTCCTGATGAGGGCAGGGTGGGCGCGCGCCAGCTGGAGGGCGTTCTCAATCCCCATCATGCCCAGCCTCTTTGCAATGCGGCGCCCGACCCCCCAGACTTCCTCCACCGGCTGGTGACTCAGCAGCGTCTCCGTGCGCCTCGGGTTGTCCGGCGCCAGCGCCAGCACGCCGCGGAACTGCTTCCATTCTTTACTCGCCCACTGCGCCAGGGTTTTTGTCGGGCCCATACCGACGCCCACGGTGAGGCCCGTGGTGGCCAGCACATGTGCACGCAGGCGCCGCCCAAAGTGCTCAAAGTCCTCACAGCCATCAATGCCGGTCAGGTCCAGGAACATTTCGTCAATGGAGTACTGCTCGACCTTTGGCGTGATTTCCTCAAGGGCAGTCATGACCCGCTGGCTGAGATTATGATAAAGCCCGTAATTGCTGCTGAAGACGTGCACCTTTTCCGGAAAGTCCTGCGTCTTTATCTGGAACCACGGTGCCCCCATTTTTATGCCCAGCTTTCTGGCGCCGGCGCTGCGCGCAATGACGCAGCCGTCGTTGTTTGAAAGCACCACGACGGGCCTGCCGCGCAGGTCGGGACGGAACAGCGCCTCGCAGCTGGCGTAGAAAGAGTTGACGTCGGCCAGGCCAAACATGGGCATGATTACCTCCGGCGCGCACGCGTGCTGTTAAACCACCAGGTGACCACGCCGAGCAGCTGCAGCTCCTCCGGGTAAATCACCGCATAGGCCGGATTCATCGGCAGCAGGGCGAGGCGGGGATGCAGCTGCAGGCGCTTGACGGTGAACTCGCCGGCCACCTCGGCAATGACGATGTCGCCGTGTAAGGCCTCTTCTGCCCGGTTAGCGCGTCTCAGGAAGCTGCAGGCACAGTCACCTGGCGCGGACAACACCGGCGAAGACCCGCCGCAGGAGAGTGCGGCAGGCGGTGACACCCCCGAACTGCACGTCGTGGCGGAGGAAAACGAACGGGGTGAGCTGCAGCTGCGCACCGCGGGCGCGGCCCGTCCTGCAGAGCCGGTCCCGCCGGACACGCCCGCCGGCGTGACGCGCGCCAGCCGCCTGATGGCCGATGAGGAGGTCAACATTCTGCATCACCGTCACCCGGGAGCAGAGCCGCGCGATGACCATCACCACGACGATTACGAACACTACAGCAACATGCACCACGACCACGGCCCGGGAGGGTTTGAACGATGATGACGCCAGCACCGGTGGCCTCCGCAGGAAGCGCCGCAGAGTATTACAGCAGCAAGGACAACTACTACTTTCTCGGCAACCTGGAGAGCCAGTGGCTGGGGGAAGGGGCGAAAACCCTTGGCCTGACCGGGCCGGTCGACCTTGATACCTTCACCGACCTGCTGTACGGCCGGCTGCCGGACGGCACGGCGCTGGGGAAGGACGTGCAGGGCAATCACGTGCACCGCCCGGGACACGACCTGACGTTCTCCGCGCCGAAAAGCGTGTCGCTGCTGATTCTGGCCGGAGGCGACCGCCGCCTGCTGGACGCGCACAACGAATCCGTCAAAGAGACGCTGGCCATCATTGAGCAGATGGCCAGCGCCCGGCACACCCGGGACGGGGTCACCTCCATCGTGCCCACCGGCAAACTGGTGGCGGCCCTGTTCACCCACGACACGTCGCGCAACCTGGAGCCGCAGATCCACACCCACGCCATTATTGCCAACGCCACGGAGCTGGACGGGGAGTGGAAAGCCCTCTCATCAGATACGGTGCACGGCGCCGGATTCATTGAGGCCATCTACCGCCACCAGGTGAGCTTCGGGAAAATTTACCGCAACCGGCTGGAGGGGCGCGTGAATGCGCTGGGCTATGAGACGGAAAAAACCGGCGGGCCGCACGGGCTGTGGGAGATAGCGGGCGTGCCACGCGACGTGCTGGATAACTTCTCCTCGCGCCACGCGGAGATCATGGGCGCCGCCGGTCCCGACGCGTCGCTGAAAAGCCGCGACGTGGCGGCGCTCGACACCCGCCAGTCGAAACGCGCCCCGGCGTATTACGACACTGAAAAACCGGTGGTGCTCAGGCCATCCCGGGAGCCACAGGCGGAAAAGGGGATTTCTGTGCCTGAGCCCGTGCGCAACGGGGAGGAGCCTGACCATTCAGCCACGCGCGAACCCGCCGGTGTACCGCACCGTCCGGTCGCAGAGGGGCATACGCAGGAAAAAACTGTCGAACAGGAAAAAACTGTCGCAGAGGAGCCGGTCACCAAACCGGAAACGGCACAGGGGCGTGAACGGCTGCTGGACGGCTGGCGCACGCAGTGCGATGCGCTGGGGTTTGATCCGCAGGGATTCGTGGCGCAGGCCGAAGCCGTTCCGCGTCCGGAAACCGAACCGGCGGTCACGCCTGACGCCATGCGCGCGGTACGCGACGCCGTCTCGCTGCTGAGCGATTCCCGCACGCGGTTTACCTTCGGCGACCTGCTGCTGGCCGCGCACGAAGCGGGGGAGCAGGCACAGGACATCAGGGCGCTGCGCCCGGCTATTGATACCGCCATTCAGGACGGCCTGCTGGTGCCGCTGGATCGGGAAAAAGGGGTGTTCACATCGCAGATCCACCTGCTTGATGAACTGTCCGTGCAGGCGCTGGCCGCCGATCACCTTAAAGCAGGCCGGGTGGTGCATTTCAGCACGCCCGGTGAAGTACCCCCTGCACACCTTGAACGGATACGAGACCTGCCGGTGGCCATTCTGAACGCGCCCGCAGCCGTGCCGCGTCTGCGTGAGGCAGCGGAAGAACTGGTGACAATGTCACGTGATTTGGGCCGCCCGGTACGGGTGCTGGCCAGCTCCGCCGAAAGGGCGGTGACGTTAGGCAAATCCGCATCGCTGCAGGATCTCATCGTGCCGCGCAGTCAGGTGCTGTCGGCCGGATTCAGCCTTGAGCCCCACAGCACGCTGGTCGTGGAAGGGGCGGAGCGGCTGGGACTGAAAGAGATGCTGGTGCTGCCGTTCCGGATCGGGCGGTGATGGATGCTGTGCTGGCCAGCCTGCGGCTGCAGGTGGCCGCGCTGCCGGAGCAGGACCGCGAGGCCGCGTGGCAGAAACTGGTGGCGCAGGTGGCCGCTGAGCTGGAGGGCCATGACATCCGGCTGCCGGCTGCTGACCGGCCTGACCATAAACCTGAACCCGCGTTGCTGCAGGCGGTGGCTGCCAGCCTTGCCGGCCAGCACGATCCCGCCGCGCTACGTGCGGCACTGTCTGAACTGGCTTCCGGTAAGACCGTACCTGAGCTGCCTAATGACGCGCCTGACAGTGCCGGCGGCCTGCCTGCCTCGCTGCGGGCGAAACTGGCGGATGAAAAAACGCTGCAGCAGCAGGAGCACAGCCAGCGAGAAACAGAGCGGGCACAGGCCGCGCGCGAAACCGCCCGCGCGGTGCGGGAGGTCAGCGAGCGTCTGAGTCCGGATGTCCGGCTGCCGGCGGAGCCTGCCCGCGCGCGCGACCTGCAGCGTGATGAAATGGAGCCGGCACGCACGCAGCACATTCAGAAAGAACGTTAATCCGGGGCATGTCGCCCCGTCTTCCTTATTTCCCTTACTGAGCCGGCGCCTGCCGGCAGGAACACATGATGAAAAATACACTGATTTCCGCGGCGCTGTCCGCCGCGCTGCTCTCCCTGTCCGCCGGTGTATCAGCCGGTGAGGCGCCGGCCTTTACCCCTGAGCAGGAGGCGCGCATCGGCGAACTCGCCGGTGACTACCTGCTGGCCCATCCGCAGATCCTGCTGGAGGTCAGTAAAAAGCTGCAGGCACAGGTGGAAGACAGCAGGACGCGAACGCTGACGAACGCGGCCGTGCGCTACCAGGCGGACCTGCAGGCGCTGAAGGACATTCCGGTCAGCGGCCCGGCGCAGGCCAGGGTGCTGGTGACGGAGTTTTTCGACTACGAGTACATCGCCTGCAGCATGATGGCGCCGAACCTGGAAAAGGTGATGGCGGCAAACCCGGGCGTGCGCTTCGCGTTCCGGGACTGGACCATTTTTGCCGGCAAATTTGAGGGATCCACGCTGGCGGCCCGCCGCGGGCTGGATATCTGGCACCAGAAGGGCGCGCAGGCCTACATGGCCTACCACAACGGCATTTACCGCACCGGCAAAAACGAAGGGAAGCTGACGCGCGCGGACATTGCGGCGGTGGCGGAGCAGGCGGGCGCCGGGCCGGAGGACAGTGCCCGGACCGGCGCGTATGACGCGGCGATCGCCGGCAATGACCTGCTGGCACAGCAGCTGGGGCTGAGCGGCACGCCGGGGATTGTGGTGATGCCCGCCAGCGGCGCCACGGCGGAGAACACCACCGTTATTCCGGGCGTGGTGAAGGCAAAAGTGCTGCAGGCGGCGATAGACAAAGCCGCCCGCGGCTGACCGGTCCCCTCCGGGCTGTTCGTTCCTCGCAGGCTGCGGTGCGCCTCAGCCCGGAGGGGCCGACAGAGTTACCTTGCACAGGAACGTGCCTTTATGAAGATATATTATTCCGGTGTAGTGCGTCGCCATGCGTCTTTGTGGTTGCATGGTTACAAATCAGGTCTGCTCAAGCCCCCTGTGAATCCCTGTTTTATTTACGTTCCGTGATCACCATCTCTCCCAGTATGCCAGCTGGATGGATGGCATAAAGAAAGTTACTCATAAACTGTTTTACTGTGCTATGCTCCGGAAAATTCCCGTGTTTTTCTGAGGAGGCGTTATGCCGCAGCCACAGTCATCAGCTGAGCCGCCTAAGCAGAAAAGGGCTTACCGTAAAGGTTCACCGCTTACTAATGCAGAGAAAAAGCGCCGCTCAGTGGCTCGAAAAAAAGAGACACATAAAGAAGTGAACGTGTTTATACGTAACGCCCACAAAGAGCATCTGAGACTGCTTTGTGAAGACGAAGGCGTTACTCAGGCTGAAATGATAGAAAAGCTGATTGAATACCGGCTAGGTGAAAATTTTGACCATTCTTTCAAGTGACGAGTCACTTTCTTGAAAGGATGTATTATGAATGATAGATTACGACACGCAAAAGTCTTACTGGCTGGCCACGCCGAAAGAAAGGTGGCAGGAGACTGGTGCTGACTGATTAGTGAACACCAGAAAAAGGAAAACCCCGAGAATCTTCGACTAGTTTGGCGACTGAGAAGATTAACGGGGCTCACATATTCTGCATAGAAGCTGTTGCTCTATGCGGGGAGTATAGTTTCATGCCCAGAAAAATACAATACCCTCTGTGCCTGCTCCTTCTGCGCAACATAAGCGCAGGCGGGTTTGACTGAACAGCAGACCTTAGCAGCGCCCTTTATCCGCGCCGGCCGGCGCCGCCGTGGCACTCATTCCACGGCCTGCAAATGCCCCGAACCCGCGTGGTTCGCGCCGGATGACTATCGCCCGCTGCCGGGTGAGTTTGGCCACGCCATGCGCAGACTGGTGGTGAAAGACCGCCACAGCGGTGGCCAGCGGCTGCGCCGCAGCGTGTCCCGCGACCCCTATTTCGTTTTCCTGCGCAAAGCGGCGGGCCGGGAGCGCGGTTTCCGCCCGGAGCGCCGGGCGCTTATCGATGCCATATTTCCGCTACTGGTCCAGCGTGCCGACCTGGCTACCTGGGTGGTGACGGTGAACGTTACCCGCCTTGCTGCCGAGCTGAGTCCCAGGGATGAGAACGGCAGTATCATTCCGGAGACGTGCGTCATGCCGTCGCGGCTGTCGCGGCTGTTCCCTGAACTTGAGCGTTTTGGTCTGATTGAAATGCCCGATCTTGACTGGGACCCGGTGGAAAAATACTGGATGCCGCGCCACATCGTGCTGACAGACCGCTTCTGGCGGCTGTGCGGGGTGAACATGGATAAACTCCTGCAGCAGCGCAACCAGCGCCTTGAAGCGGAAGCCGACGGCATTATTGAACCGGGCACATACGCCTCCATCCGCGCCGCGCGACAACTCTGGTACCATAAAATGCGGATGGCCACGCTGCTGCGCAGGCGTGAGAGAGCGGTAAAAGAGAAGCGTAAAAAGCGTCTCGGGAAACTGCCGCTTGATGACCGGCGCAGTACGATGGCCGGGTGGCTCATCCGCACGCTGCCGAATCACGAGCTGATGCAGCTTGATGCCGCCGCGTTTGACCGGCTGGTGTGGCAGAGCCTGAACCAGCTGGAGCTGGGACTCGGCTACGAGCCCGCCCCGCCTGACGTCGTGCACTAACCTTTTCCCCCTGATTTTAACCGCCTTGACTGGCGGTAAAGTCGTTTGTGCCGCGTCCCGGCCGCCGGTTTTTTCGCCGCTGTTGCCGGCAAAATTTCCGAATCATGACGATAAAAACCGCTGCCGCAGGTCGTGTCTTTTTTTATGCACAGTTACACGCAATCAGGAAACAGAGCTAACCTGCAACAGAGTCACACGCTAGCCGCAAAACATACTTTCCCTTCGGTCAGAAAGAAGAGATCAGAAGGAAAAAGAGAAGTTCATTCTTACTCCTGCGCTGAATAAATAATGCCTTCGCATGCAGCGGACTCACGTCCACGCGCTCAGAGGAAAAACACAGGTAGCTCCCGGCGCTGCGCACCGGGCAGTAAGACGGATTAGTTACAACACTCTGTGCAGGCGCATTAACAGCGTACCGTGCACACCGGCAGCAGCAGTGACAGCCCCACCCTGAAAAGCGCCGCCGCGCCGGCCCGAAGGGCCGGAACTGTGCCGCTTTAAAGATGGATGTTGTAATTAATTCCGGTGTGGCGGTGAGGGGTGTCGCTTTGGGATTTGTGTACACGCCCGTAAGCGGCCCTTACAGGCCCGCTAACGCGGAGATACGCCCCGACTGCGGCAAAGCCTTGTCGTGACCACTCCGGCGGCGCAGAGACTCGTTCTGTGGCGCGGAAGGCGGGTCTGGCTTTACAGGGCGGGGATGGGGATAGGTGGAACCTTTCAGAACGGAACCGGCTTCGCCTGGCTTCGTCGGCCTACCAGCTCAGGAATATGTAACCCTGGCGCACCGACTTTCATGCGCTAACGCGCATACAGTGGACTGGCTGCGCACTGCTCGCCAGTTATGACACCCTCTTTCAGGTTGGAGTCAGTTTGGGTATAGAAAAATTTTGTACGTTAAGGGCGGATTCAAGTTCGAAGTGCAACGCTAAGCCGCCTGTCTTAACTCTGCAAAGACCACTGAAGGCTGCCGG
>NZ_CBFFRK010000129.1:0-12905 GCF_965644245.1 Erwinia sp. V71 | reverse complement strand
GCAGGATAGCTTATCGGTAGCTAACCGTCCCTCCATCCACATGACCAAGCGTTGCACTTATTATCTGAATTCGCGGTATGTCTCGCTGGCCGACCATCTTAATTTTGCCCTGGAACGTATTCGTGCCGGGATGGAGATCCACAATCCCTTACAGTGGGAAGTGCGTAATTTCTATCAAAAAGAGTACCTTGTCGGCCATCAGGCGCTGGCGCTGATCGCCTCACGCACCGGAGTGCTGTTGCCGGACGCCGAGGCCTGTAGTATCGCGCTGCATATCGTCAATGCCGGGATGAATAATCAGGATAACTAGGTGATGGAAATCACCCGGCTGATTTATCAGATTCAGAATATCGTCAAATACTGGTTTGGTATGGCGATTTATGAGCAGAGCATTAATTACCATCGCTTTATCACTCATGTGAAATTTTTCGCCCAGCGGGTGATTAATGGCGTGGTGCTGGATAATGACGACGAATTACTGTTTACCGAAATTAATAAACGTCATGAAAAAACGGTTGGTTGTGTCAATGCGATCAGCGATTTTATTAGCAAGAACTACAGCCACCAGATGACGAAATCAGAAAAGCTTTACCTTACGGTGCATATTTATAACGTAATGCACCGTAATCAGAATTCCATTTAGGATTGTTACTGTTAAATCAGGCAAACCCCAGAGGAAGCAACCTGCCGTTATTTTCGGCAATTGTTTGACGGGACTTTCGGGTCCTTTTCTGGAGAATGATGTATGGATTATCCGCAAACTGCGCGCACCATTATTGAACTGCTGGGCGGCGCAGACAATATCAACTCAGTGTTTCACTGTATCACCCGTTTGCGCTTTGACCTGAAAGATAACGAGAAGGTGCAGCGAGCGCAGCTGGAACAGCTGGATGGCGTGATGGGGATTAACCTGTCCGGCGACCAGTTTCAGGTGATTATCGGCAGCAAGGTGACGCAGGTCTGCCATGCCATTCAGGCTGAACTGCCCGACACCGCCGCTGCACAGGCAACAGAACAACCTGCCGCAGAGCACAAACGTCGTAATCCGGTATCGGTGGCGCTGGAGATTATTTCCGGCATTTTCTCACCGATTATTCCGGCGATTGCTGGCGCAGGTATCCTGAAAGGGCTGCTGTCGCTGTGCCTCTCCTTTGGCTGGGTGGCAAGCAGTAATCAGACTTTCCAGATTATGACCGCTATTGGTGATGGGGTGTTTTACTTTATGCCAATGGTGCTGGCCTTCAGCGCCGGGAATAAGTTTGGCGCTAACCCCTATCTTTCGGTGGCGCTGGCGGCGATTCTGTTTCACCCGACCCTGACCACGCTGTTTAAATCCGGCACGCCTGTCGAGTTCCTCGGACTCGGTGTGTCAGCGGTATCGTATGCCTCATCGGTCATCCCGATCATCCTGTCAGTCTGGCTGCTGAGTTTTGTCGAACGACAGATTAACCGGGTGATGCCTAACGCGCTAAAAACCATGTTTACTCCGCTACTGAGTTTGCTGATTGTCGCGCCGGTTATGCTGATTTTTATCGGCCCGGCGGGGATCTCAGTCGGTAATAACCTTTCCAGCGGCATTATCTGGCTGGTGGATAATATGGGCCCGCTGGCCGGGATTCTGGTGGGGGGTACATTGTCACTGATGATTATCACCGGTATGCACTATGTGCTGGTGCCGATCATTATCAACAACATCACCAAACTGGGTTATGACCCGATCAAGATCCTGATGTTCGCTGCCAACTTTGGTCAGGCGGGTGCAGCATTTGGCGTATTTCTGCGTTCCCGCAATAAGAAAACCAAAAGTCTGGCGCTCTCTACCTCCTTTACCGCATTGATGGGCGTCACTGAACCCGCCATGTACGGCGTCAATATCCGTTTTAAAAAGCCGTTTGCCGCTGCGTTAATCGGCGGTGCTTGTGGTGGATGTTTTGGTTCCACCATGGGCGTGAAAACTTATGCCTATGCCCTCAGTGGCTTACCCGGTTTACCGGCGCTGGTCGGGCCGACATTTGACTGGGCGCTGGTCAGTATGGCGATTGCCTTCGGTGTCGCGGCGGTACTGACGGTGGTGATGGGCTTTGAAGAAAAACCGGAAAACAGTGCGCCGGCACAACCTGCTGAGGCGCCTGCGGTCGCTGCCGCAGTGCCGACGCCAGCGGCGGTCAGCAGCAGCGCAGAGGCAGAGTTACTGGCGGGTATCAGCCCGGTGGCGATCAGCAAAAATGAACAACTGTTCGCACCGATTGATGGTCAGCTGGCACAGCTAAGTGAACTCAGTGATCCGGTATTTGCTGATGAAGTGTTTGGCAAAGGGATGGCGATTGTGCCGCTGAAAGGGGAGTTACTGTCACCGATTGATGGCAACGTCGGCTCGGTGTTTGCCACCAACCATGCCATTACGCTGGAAAGCGCCAGCGGCGCAGAAGTGCTGATTCATATCGGCATCGACACCGTGAAACTGAATGGCCGCCACTTTACCCGCCATGTTGAAGATGGTCAGCAGGTGAAGGTGGGCGACCCACTGATTAGCTTCGATCTTGACGCGCTGATTGCGGCCAATATCGATCCGAGCGTGATTGTTATCGTCACCAATACCGACCATTACGGTGCTATCAGCCAGCTGAAACAGGGCGCTGTGGCATCGCGTGAAGCCTTTTTACAACTGACCGCCACGACGGCATAGGGGAGAAAAGAATGACGTTTAGTAAAGATTTTCCGGATAACTTTTTATGGGGAGGCGCGACGGCCGCGAATCAGCTGGAAGGCGCGTATGATGCTGACGGCAAAGGTCTGTCGGCGTCTGATGTGTTTGTATTTGATATCAATGCACCAAAAGAGCGCTGGCTCGATCAGTGGGCGGGGATGACCCATGCTCAGGTGGCGGAAGCGCAGGACCCGAACAGCAAAAAGTATTACCCGAAACGTAAAGGCAACGATTTCTATCATCATTATGAAGAAGATATCGCCATGTTTGCTGAAATGGGGTTCAAATGTTTCCGTATGTCGCTGGCGTGGACGCGTATCTTCCCGCGCGGCGATGAGCTGGAACCCAACGAAGCCGGACTGGCGTTCTATGACCGGGTATTCGATACCCTGCAACGCTATGGCATTGAGCCAGTGGTGTCGCTGTCGCATTATGAGATGCCTCTGACGCTGGTGACCGAGTATGGCGGCTGGCCGAACCGTCAGGTAATTGATTTCTATGTACGTTTCGCCACCACAGTGTTTAAACGTTATCGCCATAAAGTGAAGTACTGGATGACGTTTAATGAAATCAACTGCGTAAAACATCATCCGTATGTCAGCGTGGGTGTGGTCGAAGAGAATCATCCGAACCTGGAGCAGGCGAAATATCAGGGGGCACACCATCAGTTTGTTGCCAGTGCGCTGGCGACCAAAGCCTGCCATGCGATCATTCCTGGCTCGCAGGTGGGTTGCATGATCAGCTACCAGATCCTCTATCCGCATACCTGTCATCCTGATGATCTGCAGGCGTGTGAGGATATGCAGCGCGTTTCGCTGTTCTTCAGTGATGTGCAGGCGCGTGGCTACTATCCGAAATGGGCCGATCGTATGCTGGCGCAGAAGGGCGTAGTGCTGGAGAAAGCCGTTGGTGATGATGAGATCCTGCGTCAGCATCCGGTGGACTATGTCTCGTTCAGCTATTACATGTCGAGCACCGTCAGCGCGCACCCGGAAAAACTGGAAGGGGTGAAGGGGAATCTGATCACCGGCGGTATCCGCAATCCGCATCTGCCGGAAAGCGACTGGGGCTGGCAGATTGACCCGAAAGGGCTGCGTCTGGCGTTAAACCAGTTGTATGACCGTTACCAGAAACCCGTGTTTGTGGCGGAGAACGGCCTCGGTGCGGTGGATGTTCCGGCGGCAGATGGCACCATCGATGATGATTACCGCATTGATTATCTGCGTCTGCATATCGAGCAGATGCGTGAAGCGATTACCGACGGCGTTGAGCTGTTTGGTTACACCTAGTGGGGACCGATTGATATGGTCAGCGCCAGCACCTCGCAGATGTCGAAACGCTACGGCTTTATCTATGTTGATCAGGATGATATGGGGCAGGGGACGCTGAAGCGTTCACGTAAGAAAAGCTTCCACTGGTATAAAAAGGTGATCGCGTCGAATGGCAAGGATTTGAGTAACTAAGCCGCTTTTAGCCCTTAGCCCCTTCCCCCACAGAGTGGGGGAAGGTTGGGATGGGGGAGCAAACGACTCAGCATCGATGTTGTGAGTTCCTCCACCCTGACCCTGCCCCACGTCGTGGGAGAGGGGATATTTATTCTAATACTCTGAATTTTCTCCTGAGATTTGCCGTTGTGCGTAAAAACGGCCAGGCTTCAACACTGAAAGTCTGTATTAATCCAACAGGGAGACGTCATGAAGAAAATCCTCCGCGCATTTCTGCCGCTGTATACCACCACCCTGTTGATGCTGCTTGGCTCCGGTTTACTGACCACTTATATCTCATTGCGACTGGCCCATGAGCAGGTGAGCGGCGCGCTGATCGGCTCTATCACTGCGGCGCACTATATTGGTCTGGTGATTGGCGGCAAGGTCGGGCACAACCTGATTGCCCGCGTCGGCCATATTCGCGCTTATGTGGCCTGCGCCGGGATCATTACCGCTTCCGTACTGGGACATGGCTTAAGTGATCTGTTGCCACTGTGGATCTTTCTGCGCCTGATTATCGGGCTGTGCATGATGTGCCAGTATATGGTGCTGGAGAGCTGGCTGAACGACCAGGCGGAAACCGGACAGCGTGGTGTGATCTTCGGCCTGTATATGGTGGCGACCTATCTTGGCCTCTCCTGCGGTCAGCTGATCCTGCTGACGCAGAGCGATTTTGGTATCACCAGCCTGATGATTGTCGCGCTCTGCTTTTCTCTCTGCCTGGTGCCGATTGCGCTCACCACCCGCACCAACGCCCGGCCGATGTCGCCTGCGCCAATGGAACTGGGCTACTTCTTTCGCACCATTCCCACCGTGCTGGCGATGACGCTGGTGATTGGCATGGCGGTGGGTGCGTTTTATGGCATGGCACCGGTGTATATCAGCCAGCTCAATTTTGGTCCGCACCTCACTGGTCTGTTTATGGGCATCACCATTTTTGCCGGGCTGATTACCCAGTTTCCACTCAGCTGGCTGTCAGACCGGGTGGATCGTCAGCGTCTGCTGTTGATCGCTGCCCTGCTATTTGCCGTCGCCTCGCTGCCGCTGGCACTGCCGTGGCAGTTTAGCTTTCAGCTGATTGTCGGCATGGCGTTTGTGGTCAGCCTGCTGCAGTTCGCGCTCTATCCGCTGGTGGTGGCGATTGCCAATGATCAGGTGGCACCGGAACGGCGTGTGTCGCTGACTGCCTGCCTGTTAATGGCGTTTGGCATTGGCGCCTGTATCGGGCCGCTGCTGACCGGGGCGCTGATGCAACCCTTCGGCGGCAATATGTTGTATGCGTTCTTCGCCTTCTGCGGGCTGGTGATTGGTGGATTCAGCCGGCAACGCGCAGCTGTGGCTGCTGAGCCAGATGCCACGCCAGTGCCCCATGTGCTGGTGCCCGACAGCCTGACCAGTTCACCGCTGGCTGCGGCGCTGAATCCGACGCTGGATGAGGCAGAAATTGAATCGGTGATGGTGATGACAGAGGACGATGAAGACCAGCAGGAACCCGCTACGGGCAGCACGGTTTAACGGAACTGGCTGTTTTTTCTCAGCCGTTCAATATGAATGGCTAAGAAAGCGATTTCATCGTAAGTGAGCTGATACTGATAATGCTTCTGCACATACGCACTCAGTTTCAGCGCACTGTGCCAGGACTGCGTCAGACGCTGATCAATATCTTCATACAGTGAAACCTGCTGATGATCGACAAAATCGCGCGTCAGCAGGCGCTGGGTGAAAAACTTCAGATGGGTGAGGAAACGCTGGTAGTTCAGATTGCGTTCATCCCAGTCGATATTCAGATCGTATTTCACAATATTCAGCATATCGCGCACGATCTCGGTACTGAGCATCACATTCTGCATATTATCGCGCCCGGACGCATTGACGATATGCAGCGCAATAAAGCCAATTTCATCCTCCGGCAGCGTCAGTTGCAGGGTCTGATTGATCAGCTGCAGTGTCTGTTCACCAATCGCATACTCCTGCGGATAAAAACGCCGGATATCCCATAACAGCTGATTTTTAATTGCCATGCCTTTCTGATGACGCTGCACGGCAAAATTAATGTGGTCGCTAAGGGCGATAAACAGAGTGTCCTGCAGTTCAATATTCAGCGCGTTACGCGCCAGGGTGACGATTTTATCGGTAATCGTCAGATAGACAGGGGGAAGCTCAGCGAGGATCTCGGCAAAGAAACGGGAAAGATCACCCTGACTTTTCAGGAAACGGCTCTCAACCAGCGTTTCATCCACGCTGTCGCCCACCTTCTTGCCAAAACCAACGCCTTTTCCCAGCGCGACGCACTCTTCACCTTTTTCGCTGATTGCCACCACCGCATTGTTGTTTAAGATCCTGTCAATTTTCATACTGTTACCCGTTATCTGGCCGCTTGATGCGGCCTTATTGTTGTCGGTCAGTTCCCTGGCGTCTGGCGCTGATGTGCCTCAGGTCAGCATGATAATCGTTTCACCCGGCTGTTGCTGCTGGTGTGGCAGGGTTTCAACACCGCGATACGCGTCAGGGTTGGTAATCACGACAGGGGTGACCAGTTGATAACCTGCACGCTGAATCGCCTCAATATCAAATTCAATCAGCAGCTGGCCGCTGTGAATGATGTCACCTTCCGCGACATGCACAGTGAAATGTTCACCCTGCAACTGCACGGTATCAATGCCGATATGAATCAGAATTTCCGCCCCGGAAGTGGAACGCAGCCCAATGGCATGGCCGCTGTCAAAGGTATGCGCCACTTCGCCATCCACCGGTGCATACACCCGTCCTTCGCTGGGGATCACCGCCACGCCCTGGCCGACCACGCCCGAAGAGAAAATTTTATCATCCACCTCTTCCAGCGCAATCAGTTCTCCTTTCAGTGGCATCGCGATGGATTCACCCGCCAGCATCATTCTGGCCGGTGCCGCCTGCGGTTGTGCTGACGTGGCGTTATCTGACGCAGGCTGTTCGGGGGCGATATCGGTAAAGCCCACCACCAGCGTCAGGATCAGGCTGATGACAAATGCCAGCACACAGCCAATAACAAAGCCCATAAAGCCGTCGCCATAAAAAATCGGCATCGTCAGCAGACTTGGCATCCCCATGGAAATCGCCGAGCTTTGCGCATAACCGACCACCGCGCCACCGAAGGCGGCGGCGATCACGGCGCAGATAAACGGTTTTTTCAGTTTTAACGTCACGCCATAGACGCCGGGTTCGGTGATGCCAAACACCGAGGCGATAAAGCTGCTGCCCGCCAGCGCTTTCATTTTCGGATCGCGGGTGCGCAGCATCACAGCCAGCAACGCGCCGGACTGGGAGAACACCGCCGGGGCACAGGCGGCTTTCAGGTAACTGCGGCCAAACACCGACAGGTCGTTGATAAACAGGGTGGCAAAACCCCAGTGCACGCCAAAAATCACAAACACCTGCCACAGCGCAGCAAACAGCGCGCTGGCGATGATCGGGTTAACGTGATAAATGCTGACAAACAGGTGCGCAATAAATTCACTGAGTGTAATGCTGACCGGGCCAATACTGATCAGCGTCAGTGGCACCATGATCAGCAGCAGGAAGAAGGGAGTCAGAATGGTACGCACGCTTTCATGGAAGCAGCGATTGAGAAAACGCTCCAGATAACTCATCACCCAGACGCTGAAAATAATCGGCAGCACCGAGGCGGTGTATTTCATCATCACCACCGGAATGCCCCAGAACGAGACTTCGCGTCCGCTCTCAAACAGCGTCAGAATACTCGGATACACCAGCGCGCCCGCCAGCGACACCGCGACAAAAACGTTGGTGCCAAATTTACGCGCCGAGGTAATCGCCAGCAGCAGCGGCAGGAAGTAGAACAGGCTGTCTGACGCCGCATGCAGAATAATATATTCCGTCTGCTTCGTGTTCATCCAGCCAAGTGCAAGCACAATCGCCAGTGCGCCTTTCAGTACACCGGCGGCGGCCATCGCTCCCAGCAGCGGGGTAAAAATCGATGAAACAACATCCACCAGGCGACCGAGCAGGGTGCCTTGCTCACTCTGCGGGCTCTCCTCTTTCTGCTCACGGCTGTCATTGAGCAGGGTGGAAATCGGGCCAAATTCGCGATACACCTCCGCCACCCGATTGCCAATCACCACCTGCAGCTGCCCGGCAGCCTGCACCACGGTAATTACACCCTCGAGCGCTTCCAATGCCGGTAAATCGACCTGCTTTATGTCGACAATCTTAAAGCGCAGCCGGGTGGCGCAGTGAACCAGAGTGTTCACGTTTCCCTCGCCGCCGACATGGCGCAGGATCTGTTCCGCCAGTTGTTTACTGTTCATCGTTTTTCCCTTTATCCCTGTGAGGTATCAATGCTGCTTACAGTGCTGCGCCGTTACTGCGAATAATGTCCTGATACCACCAGAAACTGTTCTTACGGCGGCGGACTAAACTGCCCTGGCCCTGGTCATCGCGATCGACATGAATAAAGCCATAGCGTTTCTCCATCTGCGCAGTACCGGCACTGACCAGGTCAATCGGTCCCCAGCTGGTGTAGCCGAGCAGTTCGACGCCGTCAGCAATCGCTTCACGTACCTGCAGCAGATGCTGGCGCAGATAGTCGATGCGGTAGCTGTCGTTGATGGTGCCGTCGCTCTCCACCACATCGCGTGCGCCGAGGCCGTTTTCGACAATAAACAGCGGTTTCTGGTAACGATCCCACAGGTCGTTCAGCAGAATGCGCAGCCCTTCCGGGTCAATTTGCCAGCCCCATTCGGACGCTTTCAGATTTGGATTCGGGATCAGGCGGATAATGTTGCCGCGCGAGGTCAGATATTTTTCCGGTTCGAAGGTGGCGCAGCCGCTCATGTAGTAGCTGAAGGAGACGAAATCCACCGTATGACTAAGCGCGGTGAGGTCGTCATCGCTGATCTGCAGTTCGATATTATTCTCGCGGAAATAACGCCCCATCCAGGCCGGATAGGTGCCGCGTACCTGCACATCGCCAAAGAACAGCCACTCGCGGTTTTTCTGCAGGCTTTCCAGCACATCTTTCGGCTGGCAGGTCATCGGATAACGCAGGGCACCGAGCAGCATGTTGCCGATTTTCGCATCGGGAATGATCTCGTGGCAGGCTTTGACCGCCAGCGCACTGGCGACCAGCTGATGGTGAATGGCCTGGTAAATCTCCTGCTTCGACGGCTCACCGCTTAAGCCGACGCCGGTAAACGGCGAATGGATAGCCATATTGATTTCATTAAACGTCAGCCAGTATTTCACTTTATCTTTGTAGCGGCTGAACACGGTGCGGGCATATTTTTCGAAGTGGGCGATAGTGTTGCGGCTGCCCCAGCCGTTATATTTTTCCACCAGGCCATACGGCATTTCATAGTGCGACAGGGTGATCAGCGGCTGGATGTTATATTTTGCCATCTCATCAAACAGCTGATCGTAGAACGCCAGTCCGGCTTCATTCGGTTCCGCTTCGTCACCCTGCGGATAGATACGCGTCCAGGCAATGGAGGTGCGCAGTACCTTAAAGCCCATTTCGGCGAATAGTTTAATATCCTGCGGATACTGATGATAAAAATCGATCGCGGTATCTTTAATGCAGCTGTCGCCCGCGCTGCGCGGGGTGACGCCGCCGTGTAAGCCCTTAAATTGCAGATCGGAAGTGGATACGCCTTTGCCATCGTGATTCCATGCGCCCTCTACCTGGTTCGCCGCCATGGAACCGCCCCATAAAAAATCTGCCGGGAATGTCTTCATTTTCCTCTCCTCTCCTTTTCTTCAAGCAAAAAAAAACCTGGGCAAAGCGGCGTGAAAAATCACGCTGCTTTGCCCAGGTCTCGCCCGCGTTGTGCGGTTACGTCCCTTGACGCTTCACACTATACAAAGAAACGACGCGGCGGCAATTCGCCACGTGCGTTAGTGTGATAAGGGTCACTTATGTTGTCAGACATTTCTGCCGCCAGGTCAGGGGATTAAGAGTTCATTACCCGACGATAGTCCTGCCACTCTTCCCAGCATCGCTCGGGATTGATATCCACCCAGCTGCCGTTTTGTGCCATTTCCGTCGCAATAGTATCCGGCACACTGACCGCGGTGGCATTATCGCGAATGGTTTCCACTTCTTCGCGCGATAACGGCGTGGACTGATTTTGTTGGGCATGGACCAGCAGCTTGATCAGCGCAGGAATAAAAATAATCGCCATCTGGTTACTTCCTGAGCAGGTCTGTTTTTTTTGATTATCGGCATCGGCTGGCATGACTTGATTACGGTGAGACGGGAGTGTGATCAGAAGTGGACGTTTACGCCAATATCGAATGTATAACTGACCGGTTTTTCCACCATCGGGCTGCGGCGCACGTCCTGATCCAGCCAGTTAACCCGGCCAGCGATAAACCCCTGCCAGCGGGCGTTAAAGCGGTATTGCCAGGCCATCTGCAGCCACGGCGTCAATGCCGCACCAGGGCGATAACCGGTTAAGCCGCTGCGGTGCGCTTCATCATCGGTAATGCCATAGTAATAGCGCGTTTGCCGCGCATCTTCCCAGTCGATACCCACGGCGGGGAACCACTCCAGCGCGCCGGTTTTCCGGTATCCGGTCCATGACAGGGTGGCGACCATCCCATTGCTTTGCCCGAGAGCATCTGTCGCCAGCTGGGCAAACAGTGCGCCATAAGGCGTGATGCGCTGATAACTCAACGCCGCCATCAGCGTGGTACGACGGTTATTCAACTGACGCATGGATGCATCCGCGCCATCACGGCGATCGTAATGGCGATCAAACCACCATCCTTTTAGTTTCAGGGTATTATTGTTGTCCTGCCAGGCCAGTAATCCGGCCTCATCGCCATCGATATACAGGTACTCCCCCTGCCAGCTTAGCAGTGGGAAGGACGTATAGTCGGCTCGTCTGGCGCGGTAAGGATTAATCTGCCACTGATTATCCAGCGCCAGATCGGCCGCCGTCAGCGGCGCAGGCATTAACAATACAGCCAGCAGCAGCAGGAGTGGTTTCATGATGGTGACCTGTGTTCAGCCTGCTGTCAGTGTAACCCTTCCCGACAGGTGGGCTGTGATACAGGCGGAAGATTGGCATACAGGTGGTCAACACGATGGCGGCAACGCATTACGCGTTATCAGACAGACGCAACGGGATGATGCTGGCAGCTTCTTCGGTCTCCAGACGCGCGCACAGCGCGGGAAGATCATATTCAGAGAACACTTCAATGCCGTGGCGCGTCAGCAATTCGGCGGTCACGCCCATGCCACTCACTCTGTCGCCGCTAAACGCACCGCTGTAGATGACGTTTCTGCCGCAGGATGGACTGCCTTCGGTCAGGATAGCAAACTGGCAGTGGTGTTGTTGCGCCATCTCCAGCGTCAGCCAGGCGGCAAGGATATAGCGTTCGGTGACGTCATCGCCGGTGCTCTCGGTCACGCGCGCACCCTGTGCAATCACGCGATTGCCACGCCAGGCGGGCTGGATCTCAGCGGAAGGGCGTGGGATGGGAAACCCGGCCGCCAGTTCGGGGCAGAAAACGACAAAACGTTTCTCATATTGCCAGCGCGTAATGTGCTGGCTGACGACCGTTTTTGCTGTGCCGTTATAACGCACTGGCAGGCCTGCAAGACAGGCACTGAGGAGGATTTTTTTCATGATTGCCCGGACGAAATGTGCAGACGGGCATGATGGCACTCAATGTTGACCCACGCGAGAAATGCGCGGTTCAGTTAAACATTATTAATAGAATTCTCGCTGCTCAGTGTGCGTCACGCGCGTGGTATTGCGTGTTTTGCTGGCGCTTTTTGCCACACGGTGAGCTTTTCCCGGGTCGCCCGCCACAAACTCAAATGTCGGCGAGTAATAGAAGGGCAGCCAGCCGCTATAGCCATGTTCCCACTCCCAGCGCACCGGGCAGGGCCACAAAATGCCATCATAAAGTATGTAGTAAATCCACCGGCCATTTGGCCGACGCGGTCTGGGCGTTTTCATTGCGGTAACTGGCAACTGTCTTGAGGAGATAAGCGAAAAATAGCTGCTATTTTCACCCGCTGGCGGCGGTGTTGCAACAGGTGAACAGCCGTCCAGTGCTAAGTATTAAAGCTAACCGGCAGGCCCGCAACTGTCACAGAACAATTTTTCACCAATATCGACTAAAATCCATCATGAAAAGGAATTAACAGGTTGCGATGGTAAACAACACAGGAGGTGACAAGGATGAAAATGAGCATGAGCAGTAAATATGGTTTGCTGGCGCTGATACTGGCGCCGCTGACGTTCTCAGTCGCGCACGCCAGTGAGAAAACGCAGTTATTTGAAGATATTAACCAGCGTTTGTCCTGGATGAAGGACGTTGCCGGATATAAGGCGACCCATCACCAGCCCGTCGAGGATCTGCAGCAGGAAGCGCGGGTATCTGCACTGACACTTAGCCAGGCGGGAAAAATAGGGCTGCATCCCCAGTCTGTGAAACCCTTTATTATCGCGCAGATGAACGTGGCGAAAGCGATACAGTACCGTTATCGCGCCGACTGGCTGACACAACCGGAGGAGAAGTGGACGCCGTTGCCGCTTACGGTGGTGCGGGAAAAAATCAGCCAGACGGGATTGCATACCCTGCAGCACCTGGCGCAGATGCTGCAGAATGGGATAACGATTGGTGAAGGGCGGATTCAAGTTCGAAGTGCAACGCTAAGCCGTCTGTCTTAACTCTGCAAAGACCACTGAAGGCTGCCGGAA
>NZ_CBFFRK010000128.1:0-12988 GCF_965644245.1 Erwinia sp. V71 | reverse complement strand
TGAATAATAAAGGCCAAATATTCACCAGTACAAAGTGATCGTATACGTTTTACAGAGAGATAATACAGCTCAGCTAAAGTAAGGCTAATACAGCTAAGGACTCCACTGAACCCCACCGATTAAATCGCACCTTCCCTAGCGGGCGAGAATCAGCTCCCAGTTCCCTTCGCTCAGCACACTGTGTCCGGCACTGCTCAGTTGCGTATCAGTGATGATGGTGTCAAAGGTGCTTAAAGGCAGCGCAAGGAAAGTCGCAATTTTGTTGTACTTAGAGCTGTCGCTCAGCAGCACGCGTTTGCTGCTGATTTCGCTAACCGCCTGCTTTACCGTGACTTTATCTTCATCCGGCGTATACAGGCCACGCGGTCCCCAGCAGGAGGCGGAGATAAAGGCGATATCGATCGCCAGATGACGCAGGCTGCGGGCGGCAGCCTCGCCGACACAGGAGCGATTCTCACGGCACACCGATCCCCCCGAATGAATCACCCGGCAGGCACTGCTTTCCATCAGCAGATTGGTCACCATAAAGTCGTTGGTTACCACCAGAAGATCATCACGATCAGCCAGTTCACGCGCCAGCGCCAGCGTGGTCGTCCCGGCATCGAGATAAATGCAGCTGTTGCGCGGAATATGCTGGGCGGCACAACGGCCAATCGCCGCTTTCTCGGCATTATACAGCGTGCTTTTGGTCTGATGTGACGGCTCAGACGCCAGCCGATCCGCAGAGCGCACACCACCGGAGACGGACAGCACGGCGCCCTGCTCCTCCAGTTTTTGCACATCACGACGAATGGTCATATGCGATACCCCCAGCCGCTCCGTCAGTTCAGCGATACTGAGCACACCACGTTCTGCCACCAGCGATAAAATCTGTTGATGTCGTTCAATCGGGATCACACTGGTTCCTTGGGGTTTATCATTTTTTCACAGTTTAAAACATTGGCGGCGTGAAGCGAACAGAAAATCACAACACCAGAAAGCATATATGCCCGAATAACAACAGAAATGGCATGAAATCCGGGTGTTTTCTGTTAACAACCCTTGTTCTTTTTTGTGAATTAAAAGTGAATAAATGTGATGTATCACACATTTATTTGCCCGTAACCCTGTCAGGATTAACACTAACAAACAAATAATCACTTTATTTAACAGAGGAAGCCGACAGTGCCAGTATCAAATGTTTGCGTTATCGGACTAGGTTCCATGGGTATGGGTGCAGCCACCTCCTGCATCCGCGCGGGATTAAATACCTGGGGTGTGGATCTCAATCCTGTGGCGCTGGAAAACCTGCGCCAGGCTGGCGCGCGCGACGCACAGACCTCTGCCGCCGGTTTTGCTCAACAGCTCGATGCGGTGCTGCTGTTGGTGGTCAATGCCGCTCAGGTGAAAGCCATCCTGTTTGGCGATCAGGGGCTGGCCGCCAGACTGCGTCCGGGCACGGTGGTGATGGTCTCTTCCACCATTTCAGCCCAGGATGCTCAGCAGATTGAACAGCAACTGGCACAGCATCAGTTGCTGATGCTGGATGCGCCGGTTTCCGGCGGCGCAGCTAAAGCGGCAACCGGTGATATGACGGTGATGGCCTCCGGCAGCGATCAGGCTTTTGAATTGCTGCAGCCAGTGCTGGATGCGGTGGCGGCGAAAGTGTATCGCGTCGGCAGTGAAATCGGCCTCGGCTCCACGGTGAAAATTATCCACCAGCTGCTGGCCGGGGTGCATATTGCCGTCGGTGCCGAAGCGATGGCGCTGGCCGCGCGTGCCGGCATTCCTCTAGACACCATGTATGACGTGGTCACCAACGCCGCCGGAAACTCGTGGATGTTTGAAAACCGCATGCGTCATGTGGTGGACGGCGATTACAGCCCGAAATCCGCCGTCGATATCTTTGTTAAAGATCTCAACCTGGTGGCGGAGACCGCGAAATCGCTGCACTTCCCGCTGCCGCTGGCCTCAACCGCGCTGAATATGTTTACCGAAGCCAGTAATGCCGGTTATGGCCGCGAAGATGACAGTGCAGTGATCAAGATCTTCAGCGGCATTACCCTGCCGCAGGGTCAGGAGAAAGCATGATGCGTTTAGGGGTTATCGCCGACGACTTTACTGGCGCGACCGATATCGCCAGCTTTCTGGTACAAAACGGTCTCTCCACCATTCAGTTTAATGGCATCCCGCAACAGGATGCGCCGCAGAACGCCCAGGCGATTGTGGTGAGTCTGAAATCGCGCTCCTGCCCGCCACAGCAGGCGGTTGAGCAGTCACTGGCTGCATTAGCCTGGCTGCAGCAACAGGGCTGTGAACGCTTTTACTTCAAATACTGCTCCACCTTCGACAGCACGGCACAGGGCAATATCGGCCCGGTCACTGATGCGTTACTGCAGGCACTGGGTGAACAGCAGACGGTGATCTGCCCGGCCCTGCCGGTGAATGGCCGTACCGTCTATCAGGGGCATCTGTTTGTCGGCGCGCAGCTACTGTCTGATTCCGGTATGCGTCACCATCCGGTGACGCCAATGACCGACAGCAACCTGCTGCGTCTGATGGAACGCCAGGCCAGCGGCAAAGCCGGTCTGATTGCTGCACCCGTTGTCGATCAGGGCGCTGATGCACTGCGTGAACAGTTACAGCAACTGGCACAGCAGGGCTGCAACTATGCGGTGATCGACACGCTGAGTGAACAGCATCTGCTGACCCAGGGCGAGGCACTGCGCGATATGCGTCTGGTGACGGGCGGCTCCGGGCTGGCCATCGGTCTGGCGCGCCAGTGGGCGGCAGGAAACAGCAATGTGCAGCAGGCGCAGGAAGCGGGTCGTCCGCAGGGTGAACGCGCGGTGGTGATCTCCGGCTCCTGCTCGCAAATGACCAATCTGCAGGTCAGTGCCTATCGTCAGCAGGCACCGGCGCAGGAAGTCAGCGTGGAACGTTGCCTTGCCTCTGCTGAACAGTACGCACAACAGCTGTGCGACTGGGTGGCAGCCAACAGCCAGCAGGCACTGGCACCATTACTGTATGCCACTGCCGATGCACAGCAGCTGCAGGCGATCCAGCAACAGTACGGTGCAGAGCGCAGCAGCGCCGCCGTCGAACAGCTGTTTGCCGCCGTCACGCGCGAACTCAAAGCACGCGGCTGGCAGCGCTTTATTGTTGCGGGAGGTGAAACCTCGGGCGTGGTGGCGCAGAACCTCGGTGTTACCGCCTTCCATATCGGCCCGACCATTTCTCCCGGCGTGCCATGGGTACGCGACATTCAGCAACCGCTGTCGCTGGCGCTCAAGTCTGGCAATTTTGGCGATGAACACTTTTTCCGCCGCGCACAAACGGAGTTTTTCTGATGACTGAACAACAAGCCCGTCTGGAGATGGTGCAGCTTGGCGCCTCGTTTTTCCAGCGTGGATATGCCACCGGCTCCGCCGGCAACTTATCCATGTTGTTGCAGGATGGCACCTTGCTGGCAACACCGACCGGTTCATGTTTAGGCGAACTGGATGCGGACCGCCTGTCAAAGGTGACGCTGCAGGGCGAGTGGATTGCCGGTGATAAGCCATCAAAAGAGATCGCCTTTCACCGCGCGCTGTATCTCAACAACCCGGCCTGTAAAGCCGTGGTTCATCTGCACAGCCATTATCTGACCGCCCTCTCCTGCCTGCAGGATCTGGACAGTGAAAACTGTATTCGCCCGTTCACCCCTTATGTAGTGATGCGTGTCGGCGACGTGCCGGTGGTGCCGTACTACAAACCGGGCGATCAGCGCCTGGCGGAAGACCTGGCAAAACTGGCGGCACAATATCGCGCCTTTTTACTGGCGAACCACGGTCCGGTGGTGGTTGGAAAATCACTGCGTGAAGCAGCCGACAACACGGAAGAGCTGGAAGAGACTGCCCGCCTGATGTTTACCCTTGGGGATCGCGCCATTCGTTATCTCAGTGATGATGAAGTGGCGGAGTTAAGGAGCCGATAATGCCAAAGTTTGCAGCGAACCTGTCGACACAGTTTACTGAAGTGCCCTTTACCGAGCGCTTTGCCGCCGCTGCCCGAGCTGGTTTCCGTGCGGTAGAGTTTCTGTTTCCTTATGACTACCCGGCGGCCCAGCTGAAGCAGTTACTGGAGCAGAATCAGTTACAGCTGGTGCTGTTTAACACCGCGCCAGGCAATGTGGCAGCCAGCGAATGGGGCGTATCAGGCATTCCGGGACGGGAAGCGGAAGCACGTGCAGATATCGACCGCGCACTGGAATATGCGCTGGCACTGGACTGCCCGCAGGTGCATATCATGTCCGCCACCGTACCGCCAGGAGCCGATCGTCAGGCGTATGTCAGCACCTTTATCAGCAATATGCGCTACGCCGCCGGGCGTTTCGCGCCGCATAACATCACGCTGCTGATTGAAGCGCTGAACCCGGTGACCAAGCCGAACTACCTCTACTCCAGCCAGTATCAAACGCTGGAAATGGTGGAGCTGATTGATCGCCCGAATGTCTATACCCAGCTGGATCTGTTCCATGCTCAGCTGGTAGATGGCAATCTCAGCCATCTGATCCGCGAGTATGCCGGACGCTACCGTCATGTGCAGATCGCCTCTGCCCCGCATCGTCACGAGCCGGACGAAGGCGAAATCAATTACCCCTGGCTGTTTAACCTGCTGGATGAAGTGGGTTATGACGGCTGGATCGGCTGTGAATATATTCCACGCGGCGACACCGTTGAGGGACTGGGCTGGTTCACGCCCTGGGCGCATAAATCCTGATTTAAACCCTGTAATACCACCGATGGTGACACACCGGTGCGGCTCTGGTCGTCTGCAGGATGTACCAGCACCAGGCTTTGCTGTACCCCGTTAATCAAAAAATGATAATTATATCTGAGGTTTACCATGTCCACTGCATTGCTGTTAGCCATCGCGACCGCCAGCATAGTGATCCTGCTGCTGCTGGTCATTAAAGCCAAAGTTCACCCGTTTGTTGCCCTGCTGATTGTCAGTCTGTTTGTCGCCATTACCACCGGCATTCCGGCGGAAAAAATCATGGAGACCATCATCAGTGGCATGGGCAATCTGCTTGGCCATATCACCATTATTATCGTGCTGGGGGCGATGCTGGGGGCAATAATTGAAGCCTCTGGCGGCGCGGAGTCGCTGGCACAGCGCTTCAGTAAAACGCTTGGGATAAAACGCACCGTAGCAGCACTGACCATGGCGGCGTTTATTCTCGGCATTCCGGTGTTTTTTGAAGTCGGCTTTATCATCGTGATTCCGCTGATTTACGGCTTTACCAAAGTGGCGCGCGTGTCGCCGCTGAAATTTGGTCTGCCGATGGCCGGTGTGATGCTCACCGTGCATGTGGCGCTGCCGACCCACCCAGGCGCGGCCGCGGCTGCGGGTATTCTGCACTCCGATATGGGCTGGCTGATGATGCTGGGTATTGCGGTGTCGATTCCGGTGGGTATCGTCGGTTATTACGTGGCAAAAGCGATGAACCGCCGTCATTACCATCTGTCTGTTGAGGTACTGGAACAGCTGCAGATGGCAAAACCGGAAGGGACAGAAAAGAAAAATGAACCGGCTCCGCCGGGCGCGCTGACTATCGCTGGCCTGATTGTGGTGCCGATTCTGCTGATCGTGATGGGTACGCTGGCACATTCACTGCTGGCAGAAGAGAGCCTGCTGCGTAAAGTGATGACGGTGATTGGTACACCGCCGATTGCGCTGCTGATTTCACTGGCACTGGCGGCATGGCTGCTGGGTCTGCGTCGCGGCTGGAGTAAAGATAAGCTGGAAGATCTGACCGGTCGTGCCATTCCGGGTTCCGCCAGCGTGATTCTGGTGGCCGGTGCCGGTGGTGCATTCGGTAAAGTGCTGGTCGAATCCGGTGTGGGGAAAGCGCTGGCGGTGACACTGGAAACACTGCATCTGCCCCTGGTGCCAGCTGCCTTTATTTTGTCGCTGGCGCTGCGTGCCTCGCAGGGTTCCGCAACCGTGGCCATCCTCACCACCAGCGGCCTGCTGACCCAGGCCGTCACCGGTATCAGTGATATGCAACGCGTACTGGTCACCCTCGCCGCCTGTTTTGGTGGTCTGGGCCTCTCCCATGTTAATGATGCTGGCTTCTGGGTGGTTACCCGTTATCTGGGCCTGTCTGTTGCCGACGGACTGAAAACCTGGACCGTCCTGACCACCGTCATGGGATTATGTGGTTTCGTGTTAACCTGGCTGCTGTGGGGCGTGCTCTGATTCAGCACTGAACTCTAAGAAACGGGCGGCAATATTGCCGCCCGTCATCGACTCTGCCGTCACGGCTGCGGCTGATACCGGCAACGCGCCACCGCCGCCTGCCAGCCGTGATAATTTTCCTGCATCGCCTGTGCCTGATCCTCTCGCGGATAAATGGTCACGCCACCGCGTAAGGCACTAAGTTCATTGCTCTCCTGCCACCAGTCGAGCTGCCGCCCGGCCAGCACCACCGCCCCCAGCGCGGAGACTTCCGGCGTCGGCGCTTTGATCAGCGGACGCTGCAGCAGATCGGCCTGGAACTGCATCAGCCACGGGTTATCGGTGGCGCTGCCATCCACGCACAGCTGCGCCAGCCGCTGACCGCCCGACTGTTCCATCGCGAAAAACACATCGGCAATCTGAAACGCCACGGACTCCAGTGCGACACACGCCAGTACCTCTGGTGTCGCCGCATCAGTCAGGCCGCAAATCAGACCTCGCGCCTGTAAATCCCACCACGGTGCTCCCAGCCCGGACAGCGCCGGAACAAAGTAAATCCCCTGGTTACTGACCGTGCTTTGCGCCATTTCCGTTAAGCGGCGGGGATCGTTAACCCCCAGCATACGCGACAGCCAGGCTGCACCAGAACCGGTATGAGTAATATTGCCTTCGAACGCGTAACGCAGCTGACCATCGTGCCAGGCCAGCGTAGTGCTGAGACCGCGCTCGCTCATCACCGCCTCAGGCAATGACATCATCAGTGACGAACCAGTGCCATAGGTGGCTTTAATCACTTCACTGCCGCTGGCACGTTGGGCATACAACGCCGCATGAGAATCGCCAATCAGCGCCAGAATCGGCGTACCGGCAGGCAGTCCGGCGATATCCTGCACCTGTACCTCGCCATGGTGTGCGGCAGAAGGCTGTACCTCTGGCAGCGCCTGGCGCGGCACCTTAAACAGCGCCAGCAGGCGTTCATCCCACTGTGCATCGTGAATATTAAACAGCTGGGTACGCGCGGCATTAGCGTAGTCGGTGACAAACTGCTGCCCGCCACTCAGCTGCCAGCAAAGCCAGCTGTCGACAGTGCCGATACACAGCTCACCCGCCGCCGCACGCTGATAGCCGTCCGGGATCGCCGCCAGCATGCCAGTCACTTTTGCTGCCGGGAACATCGGATCGACCACCAGCCCGGTGAGCGACGAAATCAGCGGCTGCTGGCCGTCGTGCTGCAACTGTGCGCACAATTTTTCCGAGCGGCGATCCTGCCAGCTGACCAGCGGTGTCAGCGGCTGGCCGTCGCGACGCTGCCAGATCATAATCGATTCACGCTGATTGCTGATGGCAACCGCCGCCACCGTCGCACCGCCACACTGCGCCAGGCAATCGCTTATCGCCTGACGCACCGCCTGCCAGATTGCCAGCGGGCCCTGTTCCGTCAGGCCCGGCTGCGGATGGAAAATCTGCAGCGGCTGACTGGCGCGCGCCACCACCTGCCCGGCGGCATCGACAGCAATCGCCTTCGCATTGGTGGTGCCTTCATCGATAGCCAAAATAAGCGGGCCTGACATCGTTATTCTCCCTGGCAAAGCTGCACAGCGCGGTTAACCACTCCGGCTGCATCAATACCGTGACGCGCGCGGGTTGATGCGCGGTCGCCCGCAATGGCGTATTCACCATCAGGAATGCCCAGCCGGCGCAGCTTAACGCCGTAGCCGCCTTCTGCCAGCACTTCCGCCACCAGACTGCCAACCCCGCCATTGACGTTATGTTCTTCAACGGTGATGACACTGGCATACTGATGTAACAGTTTCCCCAGCGCCTGGGTATCACAAGGTCTGATCGATGCGATGCTGATCACAGCCGCCGAAATACCGCGCTGCGCCAGCTGTTCGGCGGCATCGACAATCTCATGCACCGTGGAGCCCATCGCCACCAGCGCAATGTCTTTCCCTTCACGCAGCACGTCGATTTTGCCTGGCACAAACTGGTAGCTGTCATCGTGCAGCTGCGGCAGCGCTTTACCGTCAAGGCGGATATACACCGGCCCGACATGCTCCAGCGCGTAATCGATAATCTGGCGGCACTCCAGCGGGCAGGACGGCGCATAGATTTCGATATTGCCGAAACCACGCATTACCGCGATATCGTCGATACTGTGGTGGGTACTGGCCAGCGGACCATAGCTGGCACCCGCGTTCAGGCCGAACAGTTTGACGTTGGTGTTGTTGTAGCAGATATCCACTTTCACCTGCTCATTGGCGCGTGAAATCAGGAATGGCGCGGCGTTACAGGTCACCGCCACTTTACCGCCAATGGCCAGCCCGGCGGCAGTGCCGACCAGCGTCTGTTCTGCGATACCGACATTCACCAGTCGTCCCGGGAACTGCTTAACAAACGGTGAAATTTTGGCGGTCGAGGTGGAGTCAGCCACCACCGGCACCAGGTCGACACCGCGTTCCACGGCATCGATAAACGCCTGCACCATCACTTCGGCCAAATGTGCTGAATTACTCATCTTTCAACTCCTCCATCGCCTGCTCAATTTCATCGCCTTTCGGCACCCGGTGATGCCACTCGGGCTTACTCTGAATAAAGGACACACCAAAACCTTTCTCGGTATTGGCAATCACCACATTTGGCTTGCCGTTGGCAGGCAGATTTTCCAGCGTTTCGACCACCGAACGCATATCGTTGCCCGCGCATTCGGTGACGTTCATTCCAAATGCCAGCCATTTCTCCGCCAGCGGATCGGTGTTCATGATGTCGCGGGTGGAACCGGCCAGCTGCAGCTTGTTCTTGTCGTTAATGATGGTCAGGTTATCGAGACCGTAGTGAGCAGCCACTAACGCCGCTTCCCAGTTGCTGCCTTCCGCCAGCTCACCATCGCCGGTGACGACAAACACCCGGCGCTTGCTGTTGTCCTTTTTCGCTGCCAGGGCAATGCCCACTGCCACCGGTAAACCGTGGCCCAGCGCCCCGGTATTCAGCTCGATACTCGGCGTTTTATGCTTCACCGGGTGCCCCGGAAGATGGGAATCGGCATGCTGGTAAGTGGGTAACCACTCCGTTGGGAAGTAGCCTGCTTCGGCCAGTACACAGTAATAACCGCCCACCGCGTGGCCTTTGGACTGGATATAGATATCGCGCGTGTCATCGGTAGTGCGATCCGGCGCGCAGTCCAGAATGCGGAAATAGAGCGCCGTCAGGATCTCCACCTGTGACAAATCGGCTCCGGTATGGCCGCCTGCCGGACTGTTGGCATTCAGCGTGATAATCCGCCGACGCACTGCCCGCGCTTTTTTTTTCCAGCTGCTCCACCGAGAGTTTGAACGGATTCATAGCAACCTCTTTGCATTTAAAATCAATCACGAATATATATTCATGATGGGTAAAAAAAATGGATAACGATTAAGTGCCGTCCCGACTAATGACCGGCCTCACCCTGCTGTATCACCGCCTTCTGCGCCACCACCGCCGCTTTCTGCTGCATGCGGTTTTGCATCTGGTCGATAATCACTGCCACAATAATCACAATGCCTTTAATCACCATCTGCCAGAATTCACTGACGCCCATCATAATCAGCCCGTCAGCAAGAAAACCGATGACAAACGCGCCGATCAGCGTACCGATAACGGTGCCGCGTCCCCCGGCCAGCGAGGTGCCGCCCAGTACCACGGCCGCAATCGCGTTCATCTCAAACGCTGTGCCGTTCGCCGGGTGGCTGGCGACCAGCTGTGATGACACCACCAGACCGGCAATCGCTGCACAGAAGCTCGACAGGGTATACACCAGTACCTTGACCTGTTTCACCCGCACGCCGGAAAGCTCCGCCGCCCGCTCGTTATCACCAATGGCATACACCTGGCGACCAAATGGCAGCCGTTTGGCGATATAACCAATCACCAGCGCCAGTACCACCAACATCCAGATCGCATACGGCAGACCGAGGAAATTGCCCGCACCAAGCGCATCAAAACCGGTATTGCCCAGCTGCGGATTGCCCGCCAGTCCGGGGAAGGTTTCACCGCCCGAGGTCAGCATCGCCGCACCGCGCAGGATATACATGGTGCCGAGGGTGCAGATAAACGGTGCGACGTTATAGCGGGTAATAATCCAGCCATTACCGGCACCAATCAGCGCACCAATCAGCAGCACTACCGGGATCACCACCCAGACGCTGGGGAAAATGGCGATGCCAAACATCGGCAGCACAATCCCTTTGGTGATCAGCCAGCCTGCCACCATGCCGCACAGACCCAGTGTGGCGCCAATCGACAGGTCAATACCGGCGGTGATAATCACAAAGGTGATCCCCAGCGCCAGGAAGGCGTTAATGGCGATATGTTTAATCATGATCACCATGCTGCCGACGGCGAGAAAGTCCGGTACGGTAATCGAGAAAAAGCCGACAATCAGAAACAGCGCAATAAAGGTACGCAGCTTTAACAGCAGTAAAATCAGCCCTTCGCGCGAGTTAAACGCTTTAGCCGGTGGCGTGGTCAGAGCCGCACCCTGTGTCGTTTTCATTATCAGAACCCCTGAGCGCTCGCTTTAACCAGTGCTGACTCTTCAGCGCTGGCGCGCGGAATATCCGCGGTAAGTTTGCCACCCGACATCACGAGGATGCGGTCGTAAACCGCCATAATTTCTTTCAAATCGGAGGTGGAGAAGATCACCGCAATCCCCTGCTCCGACAGCTCCACCATCATGCGGAACACATCGGCTTTGGCGCCGACATCAATGCCGCGGCTCGGCTCATCCAGCACCAGCAGTTTCGGATTGGTTAGCAGCGAGCGGCCAATCACCACTTTCTGCTGGTTGCCGCCGCTCAGTGCCTGGATGGCGACATCCGGCGACGACACCTTGATCGACAGATTGCCAATGGTACTGGCGACCACCGCCTGCTCATCGCGTTCAGCAATCGCGAAACGTCAGGAGAGACGCCGCCACAGACTGGCGATGGTCAGATTGCTGGCGACGGACGACACCGGGAAAATACCGGTACGTTTGCGATCTTCCGGCACCAGGCTCATACCCATACGGATGCGATCCGCCGTCGACAGCCGCGCCGCCACCGGTTTGCTGTCGAGCCACAACCTGCCGAGGTAGTTCTGCTGAGTACCGAGCAGACATTCAAACAGCTCGGTACGCCCGGCGCCCATCAGACCGTAGATGCCGACAATCTCCCCGGCACGCACGTTAAACGACACGTCATCCACCAGCGTGTTGCCGGCGGCATTGACGCAGGTGATATGCTCCGCTTCCAGCACCGGTGCGCCAAAGGTGCGTCCCGGATGCAGGAAGTTGCTGACCGGTTCGCTGCCGAGCATTTCCCGCACAATCCACGGCACATCGATCTCATCGACACGCGCTTCCGCCTGGAATTTGCCGTCGCGCAGAATGGTGATCACATCACCGATGGTCATCAGCTCTTCCAGCCGGTGCGAGATATAAATAATGGTCACGCCCTGGCGCGTCAGATCACGGATCACACGGAACAGAATCGCCACTTCGGTTTTACTCAGCGCCGAGGTCGGTTCGTCGAGGATCAAAATGTCCGCGTCTTCCGCCAGCGCTTTGGCAATTTCCACCAGCTGCTGCTGACCGACTTTCAGGTTGGCGACCAGCTCACGCGGCGAAATCGGCTGATCGAGGCGCTGCAGCAGCTCTGCGGTGCGCTTCTCCTGCGCCGCCTGGTCAATCGGCATCAGGCCGCGCTGGATTTCCCGGCCAAGGAAAATGTTTTCCGCCACACTGAGGTTTTCAAACAGGTTCAGCTCCTGATGCACCATGCCGATACCGAGCCGCGCCGCTTCGCGGGTGTTATGCAGATGCACCTGCTGGCCGTTAAGCCAGATCTCACCGCTGCTTGGCTGCTGTACCCCGGCGAGGATTTTCATCAGCGTCGATTTACCGGCACCGTTCTCGCCGATAATCACATTCACTTTGCCGCGGTGAACGTGGTAATCGATGCGATCCAGCGCCAGCGTGCCGGGAAACAGCATCGACACTGCACGAGTTTCCAGAATCAGGTCAGGCTGTTGCGCGTTGTCACGTTCACTCATGGCGCCTCCGGTTTCAGCGTCAGCGCCACAGCATCCTGAATGCCCTCATGCTGCAACGTCACCGCCAGCACCACATTGACTTTTTTCCCGTTCCAGCTGTTATCCACCGCCGGTAACTGCTGCACTGCATGGCGATTCAGGGCTTTGGTCAGCTGGGCAAATTGCACCTGGTTGGTAAAATCTTCAAAGTTAAAACCGGCAGCGTCACGGATGGCGTTACTGCGGATCACCGGACCCAGCTGTACCGTTACCGGCGCGCCGTTAATGGTCATCGTCAGCGTGCGTTCGCACGCGTTGCTGTTGTCAAATGCTGTTACCTGGCCGGAGGCTTTGACAAACACGCTTTCGCTGCTGCCCGCTTTCACGGTACGGCTCTTTTCCTGCAGGGTGGTCCAGTCCAGCGCGTGGCTGCTGGCGGCGGCCATCACTTTGCTGTCCCAGTTTTCTTCTACCACCTGCTGTGGCGTTTGATTGCTGTAGCTGGCTTTGGCGTGGGGATCCGGCGGAATGATCGGTTTACCATTCGCATCCAGATCCACCACGGTACAAGCCGTCAGCAACAAAGAGGCACAAGACAACACCGCCATGCCCCATTGTTTCTTCGACATAATCAGCCTCTCAGCGCTTATTTAGCCAGGTTGAAGGCGGATTCAAGTTCGAAGTGCAACGCTAAGCCGCCTGTCTTAACTCTGCAAAGACCACTGAAGGCTGCCGGAAC
>NZ_CBFFRK010000127.1:0-13016 GCF_965644245.1 Erwinia sp. V71 | reverse complement strand
TTCAGGCAACCGTCTGTGGTGTTTGCAGAGCTAAGATTGGCGGCTTAGCGTTGCACTTCGGAGTTGAATCCGCCCAGCGATTGCCAGGTCAGGGAACCCCATGCTGAGTACCACCCAACGTGAGTTGTTACAGTTAATCAGCGCCAGACAAGGCCTGAGCCGCAGTGAACTGGCGCAGTTCAGCGGCTTAAGCAAAGCGGCGATTAGCGGTATTGTGCGCGATATGCTGGCCGCGGGTTTAGTGAGTGAAGCGGAAACCCTGAGCAGCAGTGGTCAGGGCCGCCCGTCGGTGAAATTAACTCTGCGTGCCGAAGCGGCTTATTTTATCGGTATTTCCCTGACCGCGGCACCCGCTCAGATGGTATTAATTAATTTACTCGGTGAAATAATTGCTGACTGCGTTTTCCCGTTAAATCACGCACCGGAAATACTGGTGGAAAATATCCGGCAGTCGCTGCCGGGATTACTGGCGAAAGGAAAGATCTCCCCCGAGCAGGTATTAGGGTTGGGTGTGACCCTTTCCGGTTTTATTGATGAACATCAGGCCAACTGTGTGCAGTCGGCGCTGCTTGGCTGGCGTAATGTGCCGCTGGCGCAGCTGATCCAGCAGGCGACCGGCATTGACACTTTTCTGGAAAACGATGCCAAGGCGCTGGCGGTCAGTGAAAAACTGTTTGGTCACGCCCGCACACTGCAAAACTTTATTCTGCTCAGTCACGGCGATGGCATCGGCAGCGCCAGTTTCATTCATGGTGCGCTGTATCGCGGTGCACACGGTGGTGCAGGCGAAATCGCCCACTGCACCATCGAACCAGGAGGCGCGCCCTGCCGCTGCGGTAAACGCGGCTGCCTCGATACCATCGCCTCGCTGATTGCCATCAAAGAACAGGCACGCCAGCAGCAGCTGGCGGCCAGCAGCCTGCCGGAGCTGGAACGGCTGGCGCAGAATGGTTCCCACGCCGCGCTGGATATTGTGCATCGCGCGGGTCATGCGCTCGGTCTGGCGCTGGCGCATCTGATTCAGATTAACGATCCAGAAACCGTGCTGATTGCCCATCAGCCAGATGCTTTTGACGGGCTGTTCCGCACCGTGGTGCGCCAGGCGCTGGAATCCCATGTGCTGCCCGGCTTTGCCGGTAAAACACCACTGATCCCTTTTGCCCTGGCTGATAACAGCTGGGCGCAGGCGGCCGCCAGTGTCGCCGCCCACCGTTTTCTTACTCCGCTTGCCTGATGAGGTCACTATGCGAATTGCCGTAGGGGGTATTCATACCGAATGCAGCACCTTTAACCCGGTGCTGAGCCATGAAGAGGACTTTCGCGTGTTACGCGGTGCGGCGCTGAGCGACACGCCCTACTTTGCGTTTCTGCGCGACTATCCGGCCACTTTTTTGCCGACGCTGCATGCGCGGGCCATCCCTGGTGGCCCGGTGGCACGCGTCACTTACGAAGCGTTGAAACAGGAATTTCTCGATCGTCTGCAGCAGCAACTGCCGATTGATGGTTTGTATCTGGCGATGCATGGCGCGATGTATGTGGAAGGCATGGAAGATGCCGAAGGCGACTGGATCAGTGCTGCGCGCAAGCTGGTGGGCGATGACTGCCCGATCAGCGTCAGTTACGATCTGCACGGTAACGTCACGCAGCGGATTATCGATGCAATTGATATGTTTTCCACCTACCGCACCGCGCCGCATATTGATGTTGAAGAAACCATGCGCCGTTCGGTGTCGATGCTGGTGAAAAGCCTGCAAACCGGCGTCCGTCCAGTGGTGGCCTGGGCCCCCGTCCCGGTGGTGTTACCCGGCGAACGCACCAGCACGGAAGATGAACCGGCGAAAAGCCTCTACGCCCGCCTGCCTGGGCTGGATACCACACCCGGTATCTGGGACAGTTCGCTGATGGTCGGCTATGTCTGGGCTGACGAACCACGCGCTACCGCTGCCGCCATCTTCACCGGCACCGATGCACAGCAGCTGACCGCCTGCGCCAGTCAGCTGGCGGAAGCGTACTGGCAGGCACGCGAAGATTTCGTCTTTGGCTGTGAAACCGGATCAATTGAACAGTGTGTCAGCAAAGCGATTGCCAGTCCCACTCAGCCCGTCATTCTGGCGGATTCCGGTGATAACCCAACCGGCGGCGGCGTCGGTGACCGCGCCGATGTGCTGGCAGAACTGATCAGACAGCAGGCGCAGGGGGTGATTGTTGCCGGCATTACCGATGCGGCCGCCACCAGCGCGGCACATCAGGCCGGCACTGGCGTGACACTGTCACTCAATATCGGCGCATCACTCGACCCGGCCAGTCAGCCGGTGCTGCTTGACGCCCAGGTAATCACCCTGCTCGATGCCACCACGCCAGGGACTGCCCGCCAGGCAGTGCTGCGCTGTGGCGGCATTTTGCTGGTGGTGGCGGATCGCCGTCGCCCTTACCACAATCTGTCTGATTTCCATCAGCTGGGACTCGACCCCCTGCAGGCGAAAATCGTGGTGGTGAAATCAGGTTATCTGTCACCAGACCTGGCACCGATTGCCCGCCCGAATCTGATGGCACTGTCACCCGGCGTGGTGGATCAGTTTGTCGAACGCGTGCCGCGTCTGCGCAAGCAGCGTGCGACTTTCCCATTCGATAAAGACTTCAGCTATACCCCTGTCGTGACCTTCTCGGCACGGGCGCGGTTCTGAGACGGAGGCCAGCAGATGAACAGCAGTGAACAGCCGATGCCGGTACTGGAAGTGGCGAATCTGACCACTTCATTTCTGGTTAACGAGCGCTGGACGCCCGTGGTGCGCGATATCAGCTTCGCCATTTACCCGGGCGAAACCCTGGCCATTGTCGGTGAGTCCGGTTCCGGCAAAAGCGTGACCTCACTGTCGATTATGCGTCTGCTGGCGGCCCGGCAGAGCCTGATAAGCGGCTCAGTGCGCCTCAACGGTCAGGAGTTGCTGACGCTGTCCGACAAAGCAATGCGCGATATTCGCGGTAACCAGATGGCGATGATTTTTCAGGAGCCGATGACCAGCCTGAATCCGGCGTTCACTGTCGGCCACCAGATTGCGGAATCGCTGATCGAACATCGTAAACTGTCGGCGAAAGCCGCGCGGGCAGAAACCCTGCGCCTGCTGGAAAAGGTACGCATTCCCAATGCTGCGGCACGCTACGATGAGTATCCGCACCAGTTTTCCGGCGGCATGCGCCAGCGGGTAATGATTGCGATGGCGCTGGCGCTGCGGCCAAAACTGCTGATCGCCGATGAACCCACCACCGCACTCGATGTCACCATTCAGGGACAAATCCTCGACCTGATTAAAACGTTGCAGGAAGAGGAAGTCACAGCGGTACTGTTTATCACCCATGATATGGGCGTGGTGGCGGAAATCGCTGATCGCACGCTGGTGATGTATCGCGGTGAAGGTATTGAGAGTGGCGCCACCCGCGACATCTTCGCTGCACCACAGCAGCCTTATACCCGCACACTGCTGGCGGCGGTGCCACGCCCTGGCGCTATGCGCGACTGCCCGCTGCCGCTGAAGTTTCCGCAGATTGACAGCCAGACGGGCGCGTTGCTGGCACCGGAAACGGTGGGCAATGCGCCGCAGCATCACAGCGAGCCGATCCTGTCAGTGAAAAATCTGACTACCCGTTTTCCGGTACGCGGCGGCGTCTTCAGCCGTTTGCAGGGGCATGTGCATGCGGTGGAAAATATCAGCTTTGATCTGTTTCAGGGCGAAACGCTGTCGCTGGTTGGTGAATCCGGCTGTGGTAAATCGACCACCGGACGCTCGATTACCCGGCTGGTGACACCACAGCAGGGCGATATCCGGCTCAATGGCTATGACGTGCAGCAGCTAAATAAAACTCAGCTGCGCGCCATGCGGCGTGATATCCAGATGATTTTTCAGGACCCTTACGCCAGTCTCAACCCGCGGATGAAAATCAGCGACACCCTGATGGAACCGATGCTGCAGCATCGGCTGGCAGATAAAACGCAGGCACGGCGCACCGCTGCCGAGCTGCTGGAGCGTGTGGGACTGTCGGCCAGTATGCTGAACCGCTATCCGCATGAATTCTCCGGCGGCCAGCGCCAGCGTATCTGCATCGCCCGGGCGCTCACGCTGAATCCGAAAGTGATTGTGGCAGATGAGTCGGTCTCGGCGCTGGATGTGTCGGTCAAGGCGCAGGTGGTGAATCTGCTGATGGATCTGCAGCAGTCTCTGGACTTGTCGTTTCTGTTTATTTCCCATGATATGGCGGTGGTGGAACGCATCAGCCACCGGGTGGCGGTGATGTATCTCGGCGAGATTGTCGAAATTGGTCCACGTGCGGCTATCTTCGAGCGGCCACAGCATCCGTACACCCGCAAGCTGATCGCTTCCGTGCCCGTGCCCGATCCGGCGCGTCGGGCGCTGAAACGTCATCTGGTGGTCGATGAACTGAAAAGCCCGGTGCGCCCGCTGCATTATCAGCATCCGCAACGCGAATACCGCGATCTGGGCGGCGGCCACTGGGTCATGACGCCATCGTCCTGACACTGATACGCGTTAATCCACCATGGCGGGTTAACGCGGGCAAAAGCCATCAGACTGCAACAGGTTTCGCCTTGCTGGCCCTGAGCTGCACTTCCCCCACCTCTGCATTAAATAGATCGGTGGTCAGATAGGTTAAACCGCTATCCGCCAGGATCGCGACAATCTTTTTGCCCTCATTTTCCGGCCGCTGCGCGATCAGCTTTGCCGCATGCAATACCGCGCCGGAAGATTCACCAATTAAAATACCGTCAGTTTGCGCCACTTCACGCGCCGCGGCATACGCCTGCCAGGTCTCCACGGCAATCGCTTCATCATAAATGGCGGTATTCATGGTGCGGGGAATGCGTTCCGGCGCGATATCGGTAAACTGGTGCACACCCGTGATTTCCACCGGTTCCGGATTATCGGCACTCGGGCGCGAGGCCACACCGGGTTCAATGGCTATAATCCTGATCGCCGGGTTCTGCTGCTTAAGGTAGTGACCGACACCGGATACCGTGCCGCCGGTTCCCACCGCGGCAATCAGAATATCCACCTGCCCGCCACTGTCCTGCCAGATTTCCGGGCCGGTAGTCAGCCGGTGAATATTGGGATTGGCCGGGTTTTCCAGCTGATAGCAAAAGTAGTGATTGGGCAATTTCGCAATCACATTCTGCTCCAGCCATTTGGTGGCCGCGACAAAATCGCCATCACTGGCTTCCAGAATTTCCGGAAAATGCTCCACTTCGCTGAATTTAATCACTTCACCACCAAATGCACGGACGATTTTCGTTCTTTCGGCACTGACATAATCATTAATATAGACACGAAATTTATAACCGCGTGCGGCTGCAATTGCCGCCAGACCAATACCGGTATTACCACTGGTGGTTTCCACAATCGTATCACCAGGTTTTAATTTTCCGCTATATTCCGCCTGCTGAATCATGGCCAGTGCAATACGATCCTTAATACTGTTATTCGGATTAAAATATTCCAGCTTGGCAATAATCTCTGCACCCAGCTGATGTGTTTTCACCAGACCATTGAGAGATAATAATGGAGTCCGCCCGACTAATTCGGCAATTGACTGTTTGATCGCTGCACTCATTATTGCACCTCTGACGTTGCCACTGCAGGAGATTCCGCACCCAGCAGTGCCAGCGCGCGGGTACGTAAGCGAATTAACTGAGGATCATTACGCCGCCGCGGGAATGGCAGGTCGACCGGGATAATTTCCAGAATCCTTGCCGGGCGCGGGCTGAACACCACCACACGGTTCGCCATCAGCAACGCTTCTTCCACATCATGCGTCACCATCAGGGTAGTGAAACGCTGTTCCTGCCACAGACTGACCAGTTCACTCTGCATGCGGATACGGGTCAGCGAGTCCAGTTTTCCCAGCGGTTCATCGAGGATCAGCAAACGCGGTTTATTGACCAGCGCCCGCGCCAGCGCCGCACGCTGCGCCATGCCACCGGAAAGCTGACGCGGCCAGGCATTGGCAAATTCCGTCAGGCCAACCCGTTCCAGCATACTGCTGACGCGTGAACGCGCCTGCTCATCACGCCAGCCCTGAGTATCCAGCCCCAGCGCCACGTTGCCACGCACGGTGCGCCACGGATAGAGCGTCGGGTCCTGAAAGACCACCACCCGTGAGGGATCAGGTGCGGTCAGCGGTTGGTTGTCTTCAAAAATTGCCCCGTCACTGGGCGTATCCAGTCCGGCGACCAGCCGCAACAGTGTCGATTTGCCGCAGCCGGATGGCCCGAGTAACGCCACGAACTCACCGGGTTCTACCTGCAGTGACACCTGCTGCAACACCGGCAAGGCATCATTCTCCAGCCAGAACTGGTGACTGACCTGACTGATATTTAATGCCAGTCCACGCCATGAAGTATTTATTACCGTTTCGGTCATCTTCCCTCCCCCGTTTTGCACAGATGTATCACCGGCAACGGCAAATCAAAATATCAATTCCGGCAAAGCTATCTCACTTTACTTTTTATCCTTTCGCGCATAATGACATGCGGCTTTGTTATTTCTCGCCACGACTTTTTCTTTGCATCATGACGTGAATTAAACGGGATGTTTATGCGAGGAAAATATGCACGGCAAACACTATTCGCTTTCAAGAAGGCATTTTATCCGCAATCTGGGATTATTAAGCGCAGGACTCAGCAGCACAGCACTGATTCCCGCGCGCGCCCTGGCGGCAGAGAATCCGTTGACCACCGTTAAACTGGCGTGGGGGCAAACGGCCGTCTGTCAGTCGCCCATTTCCGTCGCGCTGAAACAGGGCTTCTTTAAAAAATATGGTCTGAACGTTGAGCCGGTGAATTTTAGTGGCCCGACCGATGCGCTGCTGCAGGCCATTGCCACCGGACAGGCCGATGGCGGTATCGGCATGGCGCTGCGCTGGCTGAAACCGCTGGAGCAGGGATTTGATGTCGACCTCACCGTAGGCACACACGGCGGCTGTATGCGTCTGCTGACACCGGAGAATTCCGGCATTACCAGCGTGAAGGATCTGATGGGTAAATCGGTCGCGGTGACGGATCAGGCCAGCCCTATTCGCAATTTTTTCGCAATCCAGCTGGCAAAACTGGGTATCGACCCGGACAAACAGGTGAACTGGCTGCAATATCCGGCCGATCTGTTTGGCGAGGCGCTGCGCAAAGGCGAAGTCCAGGCGCTGGCCACTGATGATCCGCAGGGCTGGCTGCTGAAAAAACAGCACAAGCTGGTGGAAGTGGATAATAACCTGAATGGTGAGTATGCCAGTCTCACCTGCTGCGTGCTGGGACTGCGTGGATCACTGGTACGCGATAACCCGAAAGTGGCACAGGCCATCACCCAGGCGATCGTTGATGCCCAGCAGTGGACAGCCGATCATCCGGCAGAGACGGCGAAAATCTTCGCGCCGTTTGTTCCGGGGTCGGTGCCGGTCGAAGATATTACGGCCATGCTCAGCGAACATACTCATGCCCATCACTCCACGGGCGAACAGTTGCGTAAAGAGGTGGCGATTTACGTTAATGAACTGAAAACCATTAATGTCATTCGCCCGGATACCGATGCCCGGCGCTTTGCTGATCACTATGTACCCGATGTGCTGACGGCGGGCGCGCAACATCAGCACCATGCGGCCTGAAGGTAAGGAGCGATGATGTCCAGTGAAACTGTCTCTTTTGTCCGTGAGCAGGATACTGACGCGCGTATCACTCCCGCGCTGTTGACTGCTGTGCTGGCATGGTGGGCGCTGGCGGCGCTGATGATCTTCTGGCCGGATAAGCCGGCCGGATTTGCCGCGCCACGTTTTGTCAGCGAAACCCATCAACTGTTCCTGGCGCTGGCCATTCTGTTATCACTGACCGTGCTGGCGGGTCGCTTTCTTGCCCTGCCAGTGTTACGTCAATGGTTACAGCATACGGCACGCTGGCTGCTGGCGCTGGCACTGCTGATTGCCATCTGGGAAACCGTGACCGCCAAGCTGGCGTGGCTGCCAGTGCCGTTCTTTGCACCACCACGCGCGCTTATCGAGGCCTACGCCACTGACTGGCCGCGGCTGGGCGACAGTGTGCTGCATTCGCTGCGCCTGCTGGCATTGGGATTTGCTTTCGGCAGCATCAGCGGGTTTCTCACTGGCGTGGCGATTGGCTGGTCGCGCGGCCTGGGGTACTGGGTACATCCGGTGCTGCGTTTTCTCGGTCCGGTGCCCTCCACCGCGCTGTTGCCGCTGTCACTCTACTTTTTGCCCTCCAGCTTCTCCGCCGCGATTTTTCTTATCGCGCTGGCAACCTGGTTTCCGGTAACCGTGCTGACCTGGTCTGGCGTCGCCAGCGTCGACACACGTTACTACGATGTGGCGTGCACCCTTGGTGCCAGTACCCTGTTTCTGATTGTGCGTGTTGCCGTACCGGCTTCGCTGCCGCAGGTGTTTGTCGGGCTGTTTATGGGGCTGGGGGCGTCGTTCTCAGTGCTGGTCGCCGCCGAAATGATGGGGGTGAAATCGGGCCTTGGCTGGTATCTGCAATGGGCGCAGGGCTGGGCGGCTTACGCCAATATGTACGCAGCGCTGATTGTGATGGCACTGCTGTTCTCTTCCCTGATTACTCTGCTGTTTACGCTGCGCGACCGCGTGCTGGCGTGGCAGCGTGGGCTGGTTAAATGGTAACTGCATGACGATAAATTCACTGCGGCATCGTATCCGCTTTAGCTACTGGAATGAGCTGTGCACTCTTGCGCAGCCCCTATCCTGCGTGACTGACCTGTTCCGGCGGCGGTAACGCCCGTTTCAGGATAACCACCAGCAGCACATTGATCAGCGCCAGCGCACACAGCAGCCACAACATAGCCTGAGCGCCCATACTCTGCCAGACATAGCCACACAACAGCGGCGTCACTGCCTGTCCGATCAGTGCGGGGCGTGCCATTCGCCCCACCACCAGCGCATACTCTTCCGGCTTAACCAGTGCCAGCGGCAACGTACCGCGAACAATGGCGCGCAACCCGTTGCCTGCACCATACAGCAGCATACTGAGCACCGCGAATTGTGGAAACAGTGCCAGCATCAGCAGCCCCAGCGCCACCAGACCCACGGAGAAAAAGGTGGTCCAGATCGGGTGACCACGCTTAAACAGGATATCGACGATACGTGATGCCACCTGGCACGGACCAAGAATGGTGCTGATCGCCAGTGCTGCCGCCAGCGAATAACCACTGGCCTGCAGCAACGTAATCAGCTGCACCGAAATCGCCGTCATAATCACTGAGGCGAGAGTAAAAATGGCGCACAGCAGCCAGAAAAGAAACGGCACCAGTGCACCTTTTCCTGTCTGCTTACTGACGCTTTTCGCCGTCAGTGGCGCAGTGACAGGCAACGAATAGCGATACATCGGCCAGACGGTCAGCGCCAGCACCGCAGCGTAAGCCAGGCAGGCATCGCGCCATCCCAGCCACTCAATCAGCAGCGCCGTGCCGGGCCACACCAGCGAGGTGCAAAAACCGGAAATCAGCGTAATGCCGGTAATGGCGCTGCGGGCGAAGCCACCATACAGCGTCCCCAGAGTGGCGAACAGTGCATCATACAGCCCCATTGCCATTCCGGCGCCAATCACCACCCACGCCAGCAGATACAGCCAGAGGGCGTGAGATAACGCAATCACCACCAGCCCTGCCGCGATCACCAGACCACTCGCGGCCAGCAGGCTGCGACCACCGTGGCGCGCAATAATGCGCCCGCTCAGCGGCGCCAGCAGGCCGGAGACGAGAATACCTAACGACAATGCGCCATACACCCACTGCTGTGACCAGCCGGTTTCACGCACCACTGGCGTCGCCAGCACCGCCGTAATATAGAACGATCCGCCCCACGCCAGAATCTGTACCACGCCAAGCATGACAATCGACATGATTCCCGGCAGACAGGATTTGTCTGTTTTTTGTCCAGGATCAACTCCTGCCGCAACTGCTGCCGGTTTGTTGACTATATTTTTTGCCATAAGACTTTTTTTTTCATTGTTCCTTTTTTTATACACAGCAAACAGGAGTTGTTATGACCCACTATTATTATGTTGATATGCAGCGGCGTTACCATGACAGTCATATCGTACACACTTCCGGCTGCAAATACCTGCCCCGCAACGCTAATCGCCTGTTTCTGGGCAGCTTTTATACCGTGGCGGATGCGATTAAACAGGCGAGAAAATATTACCCCTCGGCTTTTGGCTGCAGTGACTGCTGCCCGCTACCGGTAAAGAAGGTACTTCGGCGCAGAAGTAAAGTTGCGCCGCTGTCCGGATCGTTGATCTGATGCTGTCAGGTGGTTTTCTGCTCCGTGGTGTGACAGAAAACCACAACGATTTTCCATCTCAGCGGTAAGGCACAAAAAAACTGTCGATTTTGACAAATTTCCGGTTTAACTCGGCGCATAAATAAAACACAATACGCACACAAAATGTGATGGGCCTCACGCTCCGCGCCCAGCCGGATTTCGCCCTGGCGAAATGAATTAACTTTTCTAACTCTTTGTCTACCCAATGCAATCAACCACTGTTTCACGCAAAACGGCCTGGCTGCGTGTCGTTCTGCTCTCCATCGCGGCATTTATCTTTAATACCACCGAGTTTGTGCCGGTCGGTCTGCTGTCGGATATCGCCGCCAGCTTTAATATGCAGACGGCCGATGTCGGTATCATGCTCACCATCTACGCCTGGATTGTGGCGCTAATGTCACTGCCGCTGATGCTGGCGACGCGCAATGTCGAGCGGCGCCTGCTGCTGGGCTGTGTGTTTACCGTGTTTATCGCCAGCCATGTGATGTCAGTGGTGGCGTGGGATTTCTGGTCGCTGGTAGCATCGCGCGCCGGTATTGCGCTGGCGCATGCGATTTTCTGGTCAATCACTGCCTCGCTGGCAATTCGCGTCGCGCCTGCCGGTAAAAAGAATCAGGCACTGAGTATGCTGGCAACCGGCACCGCACTGGCGATGGTGCTGGGCGTGCCAATTGGCCGTATTGTCGGCCAGTATCTTGGCTGGCGCATCACTTTTGGTGTGATTGGCCTGTCGGCGCTGGTGCTGCTGTTACTGCTGGTTCGCCTGCTGCCGAAACTGCCCAGTGAGCACACCGGTTCACTAAGCAGTGTGCCGATGCTGTTTAAACGCCCGGCGCTGGTCAGCCTCTATCTGCTGCTGTGCCTGACGGTCACGGCGCACTATACCGCTTACAGCTACATCGAACCCTTTATGCAGAAACTGGCATCCATGGGTGAAAACTTCACTACTTTCCTGCTGCTGGTGTTTGGCGCAGCGGGCATTCTTGGCAGCGTGATTTTCAGCGTATTTGGCAATAAATTCCCGTCCAGCCTGCTGATTAGCGCAATTGGGCTGGTGACGTTGTGTATGGGATTACTGCTGTTCGCCGCCGTTCAGCCACGAGCGATTACGCTGCTGTGTGTGGTGTGGGGGATGGCAATGATGATGGTGGGTCTGGCGATGCAGGTGCGGGTGCTGGCGCTGGCACCGGATGCCACCGATGTGGCGATGTCGCTGTTATCCGGTATTTATAATATCGGTATCGGTGCCGGGGCATTGCTGGGCAGCCAGGTCAGTATCCATCTGCAACTCTCCGATATCGGTAATGTCGGCGCACTGATTGGCCTGGTGGCGCTGTTCTGGTGTCTGTTTATACTTCACCGCTATCCGCAACTGCGCAGTAACGGTTAAAACGACTCTCTTTTTGCCCGTAATAATAAAGGCTTCGCCAGTATCACTGACGAAGCCTTTATTCTTTTACCACCACTTATTTATAGATCACTGCGGTGCCATACAGCTGGTTCTGGCCGGTAACTGAAGTGATACGGAACGACTTTGCGCCCTGCTGTTCCGCTTTGGCGGCAAGCTGATCCTGCAGCGATGTCAGATTGCTGCTGCCGGTGGCAGAGATCACGCCCACTTCCTGCTGTTGCAGAGGTTCACTGGTAACCAGCTCAGCAGCGAAGCTGCCAAAAGACAGAGCGGACAGTGCGATGGCGATTGCGGCATTTTTCACGTTTTTCATAATCTTCTCTCTTAATATCAGGTGATTGCGTAATGGACGTCGTTATTAAATTAACGATCGATAATTAAATGCTAATCCTCCCCTGCGCCCCTCGTCAACACTATTTATTAGTGATCGTTAATTTATTTGTTATGTGACTGATATCGCCTTGATTATTTTTTTAATGATCGGTAATTTAATAGGTATGACGCTAAGCGGGGACAGAATCATGAGTGACCATCAGACATGTGCAGTGAAAAAAAGCCGCGGACGGCCAAAGTTGTTTGACCGTGAACAGGCGCTGGATAAAGCACTGGAACTGTTCTGGGCACATGGTTATGAGGCCACGTCGCTGGCCGACCTGGTGCTGGCGACTGGCGCCAAAGCGCCGACGCTGTATGCCGAGTTTGAGAACAAAGAAGGACTGTTCCGCGCTGCGCTGGAACGCTATAGCGAAAAGTTTGCCGCACAGCGCAGAGAGGCGCTGACCTGTCCGCAGCGCAGCGTTGCAGAAGGGATTGAAGACTACTTCCGCTCCACTGCCGCCTGTTTTACCGACGGCAAAAAAACCGCGGGCTGCTTTTTTATCTGTACATCCAGCGCGTTGTCGGCAGATGCGATTGACGTCGCTGAGATGCTGCGCGCGCGTCATCATGCGCAGGAGTCGACGCTGCTGGAGTTTTTACGCCAGCGTCAGCAGCAAGGTGAGTTAACGGCTGATTGCGACGTGCAGGCGATAGCCCGCTATCTCTCCTGCGTGCTGGCGGGTATGTCAGTACGCGCCCGTGAAGGCGCCAGCCGCAGCGAGCTGGACGGTGTGATTGATACTATGATGCGGTTGTGGCCTGCGCTGGTGGGATAAAAAATAAGGCCTTGTTGTATGAATTTATTATAAGGCGGATTCAACTCCGAAGTGCAACGCTAAGCCGCCAATCTTAGCTCTGCAAACACCACAGACGGTTGCCTGAA
>NZ_CBFFRK010000126.1:0-13185 GCF_965644245.1 Erwinia sp. V71 | reverse complement strand
TTCCGGCAGCCTTCAGTGGTCTTTGCAGAGTTAAGACAGGCGGCTTAGCGTTGCACTTCGAACTTGAATCCGCCGTTCCCGGCCACCACAATACAGGCCGCCAGAGTTGAAGCCTGTCGGGCAATCACTCTACAATCGCCAGCAACGCTGATAACCCGCAGGGCCAATGCCAATGAAAACCAAACTTGTCACCCGCGAAGGCTACAACAAGCTGAAACAGGAGCTGGACTACCTGTGGCGTGAAGAACGCCCGGAAGTGACGAAAAAAGTGACCTGGGCCGCCAGTCTGGGTGACCGCAGCGAAAACGCCGATTACCAGTACAACAAAAAGCGCCTGCGTGAAATTGACCGCCGGGTACGCTACCTGACGAAAAGCCTCGAACAGCTGCGGATCGTCGACTATTCGCCACAGCAGGATGGCAAAGTGTTCTTTGGTGCCTGGGTGGAAATTGAAAACGACGACGGCGATATCAAACGCTTTCGCATCGTCGGCTATGATGAGATTTTTGGCCGCAGGGACTATATCTCGATCGATTCACCGATGGCGCGCGCCCTGCTGAAAAAAGAGGTCGGCGATGCTGTGACGGTGCATACCCCGGCGGGTGAGGCGCTGTGGTATGTCAATGATATCGACTACCGGGCGACAGAAGATTAGGAATCTGGCGCAAAGCGCGCCGCGCGGCTGGCAATTTCGCCTGCCAGACCGTATAACTGTCCCCTGTTTTTTAATCCAGTGATAGCAGATAGTTGAACCGATGATGAATGATTCGCTGAGCCGCATTATTGCAAGTGAGCTTCAGGCACGGGCAGAGCAAGTTGACGCCGCCATTCGCCTGTTGGATGAAGGGAATACCGTGCCGTTTATCGCACGTTATCGTAAGGAAGTGACGGGTGGTCTTGATGACACACAGCTGCGCCAGTTGGAAACGCGTCTTGGTTACCTGCGCGAGCTGGAAGAGCGCCGCCAGTCGATTCTGAAATCTATTGATGAACAGGGAAAACTCAGCGCCGAGCTTGCCGCCGCCATCAACGGCACGATGAGCAAAACCGAGCTGGAAGATCTCTACCTGCCGTATAAGCCGAAGCGCCGCACGCGCGGACAAATCGCCATTGAAGCGGGCCTTGAACCGCTGGCCGACACGCTGTGGCAGGACCCTTCTCACGACCCGGAGCAGCTGGCTGCCGGTTATGTCGATGCTGACAAAGGCGTCGCCGATGTCAAAGCCGCACTTGATGGTGCGCGCTATATCCTGATGGAACGTTTCGCTGAAGACGCCGCCCTGCTGGCAAAAGTGCGTGACTACCTGTGGAAACATGCGCATCTGGTGTCACGCGTGGTGGAAGGCAAAGAGGAAGAAGGCGCGAAATTCCGCGACTACTTTGATCACCATGAAGCGCTGTCCAGCGTACCTTCGCATCGTGCGCTGGCGATGCTGCGCGGCCGTAACGAAGGCGTGCTGCAGCTGTCACTGAATGCAGACCCACAATTTGATGAGCCGCCGCGCGAAAGCCATGGCGAGCAGATCATCAGCGATCACCTGAACCTGCGACTGAATAACGCACCGGCCGACAGCTGGCGTAAAGCGGTGGTCAGTTGGACATGGCGCATCAAAGTGATGCTGCACCTGGAAACCGAACTGATGGGCAGCGTGCGTGAACGCGCGGAAGATGAAGCCATCAACGTGTTTGCCCGTAACCTGCACGACCTGCTGATGGCCGCCCCTGCCGGGATGCGCGCCACCATGGGCCTCGACCCGGGTCTGCGTACCGGGGTGAAAGTAGCGGTGGTCGATGCCACCGGCAAGCTGGTTGCGACTGACACCATCTACCCGCACACCGGCCAGGCCGCCAAAGCGGCAGTCGCCGTCGCCACACTGTGCAGTAAGCACAATGTGGAACTGGTCGCCATCGGTAACGGTACCGCCTCTCGCGAAACCGAGCGCTTCTTCCTTGATGTGCAGAAGCAGTTCCCGCAGGTGCAGGCACAGAAAGTGATCGTCAGCGAAGCGGGGGCATCGGTTTATTCCGCGTCTGAACTGGCGGCACAGGAGTTCCCGGATCTCGACGTCTCTATCCGTGGCGCGGTTTCGATTGCCCGCCGTCTGCAGGATCCGCTGGCCGAGCTGGTGAAAATCGACCCGAAATCCATCGGTGTCGGCCAGTATCAGCACGACGTCAGCCAGAGCCAGTTAGCGAGAAAACTGGATGCGGTGGTGGAAGACTGTGTAAACGGTGTCGGCGTCGATCTGAACACCGCTTCCGTGGCGCTGCTGATGCGCGTGGCGGGACTGAGCAAAATGATCGCGCAGAATATCGTTAGCTGGCGTGATGAGAATGGCCGTTTCCAGAACCGCCAGCAGTTGCTGAAAGTCAGCCGCCTGGGACCGAAAGCGTTCGAACAGTGTGCAGGCTTCCTGCGTATCAACCACGGCGAGAATCCGCTGGATGCGTCAACGGTGCACCCGGAGGCCTATCCGGTGGTGGAACGTATCCTGGCCGCCACGCGTCAGGCACTGGCAGAGCTGATGGGTAACCCGGCTGAGCTGCGTAATCTGAAGGCCGTCGATTTTACGGATGAGCGCTTTGGTGTGCCAACGGTCAGCGACATTATCAAAGAACTGGAAAAACCGGGCCGCGATCCGCGTCCTGAGTTTAAGACCGCGCAGTTCGCCGAAGGCATCGACACCATGAACGACCTGCAGCCGGGTATGGTGCTGGAAGGGGCGGTGACCAACGTCACCAACTTCGGTGCGTTTGTCGATATTGGCGTGCATCAGGATGGTCTGGTGCATATCTCATCGCTGTCCGACAAGTTCGTTGAAGACCCACACAAAGTGGTCAAAGCGGGTGATATCGTCAAAGTGAAAGTGCTGGAAGTCGATTTGCAGCGTAAGCGTATCGCGCTGACGATGCGTCTCGACGAGCAGCCAGGCGAGAGCAATGCCCGTGGTGGCAAAGGTGCGCCACGCGATCGCGATAATGGCCGTCCGGCACAGGGTAAAGCGCGGCCAAAACCGCAGCAGGCACCGCTGGGCAACAGCGCGATGGGTGATGCGCTGGCGGCAGCGTTCGGTAAAAAGCGTTAATTTTCCAGCCTGTCCGCCTGTAGCAGTCTGTTCCCCGGAGAGCCCCTTACTCCATGAGATGGGGGAAGGTCGTTTGGCTTCATCTTTGTATCTGACGAGCACCGGATGCTAACGCCCCTTCCCCCGCCTGCGGGGGAAGGCTGGGATGGGGGAGCAAACGACACCGATCGCAACACGTTGTTCCCCCTCCCCAGCCCTCCCCCACAGCGTGGGGGAGGGAGTTTCGGCACCTCAGCGATAAATCAGCCACTTTCTCTTATAGCATCACGCCCCCACAGGTTGCGCATTCAGTTCAACAGACTACAGTGAAAAAACAGGCTTTTTCTTACTGCGCATGTAGCTCGCTGAATAAACATGGATATAATCAATAACTTAATCGATGATATCTACCAAAACTCCTTTCCTGTCGCCAGTCGTGAGCGGTTGCTTTCCCATATCCGCGCCACGCGTGATGCTATCGATCACGCACGCAAGCGACACTGGGATGAAAAAGATGTGGTCCTGATTACCTATGCCGATCAGTTCCGCGAAAGTGAAGCCCCCACCCTCGCCACCTTCAGCCGTTTCTACCAGCAACATCTGCGTAATACCTTCAGCCTGGTACATCTGCTGCCGTTTTTTCCGTGGTCCTCAGACGATGGCTTCTCGGTTATCGATTATCATCGTGTCGATGCGACCTGCGGTGACTGGCAACATATCGCCGAACTTCACCAGCATACGCGGCTGATGTTCGATTTTGTTTGCAACCATATCTCGGCGCACAGCGCCTGGTTTAAGCACTTTCTGGCGCAGGACCCAGGCTGGGATGACTTCTTTATCAGCATGCCGCCCGCCACCGATCTGAGCGAGGTCACCCGTCCACGCACCTCGCCGCTGCTGACGCCGTTCGAATTTGCCGATGGCGAGACGCGCTTTATCTGGACCACCTTTAGCGCCGATCAGATCGATCTTAACTTCGCCAACCCGGAAGTGCTGATTCGCATGGTGGATGTGCTGCTCGACTACCTGAAAAAAGGCGCTGACTACGTGCGGCTCGATGCGGTCGGCTATATGTGGAAAACCCCTGGCACGCGCTGCATCCACCTGCAAAAAACCCATCAGCTGGTAAAACTGTTCCGTGCTATCGCGAACGACGTCGCGCCTGGCACCGTGATCCTCACCGAAACCAATGTGCCGCATAAAGACAACATCAGCTATTTCGGTAACGGCAGCGACGAAGCGCAGATGGTGTATCAGTTCTCGCTGCCGCCGCTGGTGCTGCACGCCATTCATAATGGCTCGGCACGTGCGCTGCGTCAGTGGGCCAGCACGCTGGAACCCGGTAAAGGCACTACCACCTTTTTTAACTTCCTGGCGTCCCATGACGGCATCGGCCTGAACCCGGCACGCGGCATTCTGCCGGAAGTGGAAATTGTCGCGCTGGTGCGCGACCTGGCGCTGGAAGGTGCACTGATCTCCTACAAAAACAATCCTGATGGCACCACCAGCCCGTACGAAATCAACGTCACCTATATGGATGCGCTGAATAAGCAGGATGATGATGATGACACGCGCGTGCGCCGTTTTATGCTGGCGCATGCGCTGCTGCTGGCCTTTCCCGGTGTACCCGCGGTCTATATTCAGAGCCTGCTCGGCTCACGCAACGACCTGGAAGGGGTGAAGGTGGCCGGGCATAACCGCGCGATTAACCGCGAAAAATTCGCGCTCAGCGAGATAGAAACACAGCTCAACAGCGGCTTGCGCCAGCAGGTGTTTACCCGCCTCAGCGCCCTGATTCAGCTGCGAACCCGGCAACCCGCCTTTCATCCCGACAATCCGCTGGAGCTCCTTGATAGCGACAACACGCTGCTGCTGTTGCGTCGTTACAGCCCGGATCGGCAACACAGTTTGCTGTGCGTCTATAACCTCAGCAGCAAAACCGTCGAGGTCACGCTGCCTGACAGCAAAAAGTATCGCGATATAATTGACGGCCAGCGGGTGGATGGCGCGCAGCCGCTGACGTTAGCGCCCTGGCGATATCTGTGGCTGCAATAAGATTTCTGATGCGATTTTGAGCGATTTCTGACGCGCACGATTTCATCGCCTCGCTATCATCAACTCTCCCATACCTTTCAGCGGAGAGATCAGGATGCCGAATTCGCTATTAACCTTTAATACCACCCCAGTCGCTACCGGATGGAATGCCACAGTACCGATTGATTACACTCTCACTACCTTTCATCACGCGCTCACCCAGAAGCTGTTAGCGACGGGTAACATCGGGCAAACACCGCATGCAATGAAGGTAGAGTCAGAAGTCGGGCATTTCGATGAAATGCTAATCTGGAACGAAAAGACAGTGATTCATGAACTTAATCTGATGAAGCAGCAGCAGGCGTTACGGCCAGTCTGCCTGAGAATTATCGATAACATTATTCCTTCGATAGTTAATTTTTTTTCGCGCCCACCAGCCACCAGCCCCACGCCAGAACAGGTTCATGAACATGTTCTGAAAATTGATCGGCTGGAAGCAAGCGCCGACACATTCCACATCATGTGTTCAGGTAAGGGTAAGCAGGCGACACAAGGTTCGTTACAGGAAAGGCTGAGCATATCAACTCATGACATGATCGAGTATGTCGGAAACGACAGCGATGGATGCCTGAAAAAATATCATCAACGACTACAAACGCATCGTAACGTAGCGGACATCGCGTTCCTGTCAGAAAATCGGAATGAATCTGAACACTCGCCAGATGATATGCAGGCGTTTGACCAGAATTCATTTATTCATCAGTCAGGAGATACGGCAGAAGCAACAGACAGTGATTCGCAGCAGGCCGGTGAAGTGACCGATAAAAGCAACGCAGCCGTAGTCCCGGATGCCGCACTTCAGGAAGCGAAACAGTGCGTGGCAGAGAATGATCAACGCATCCATGCACTGCATCAAATCAGGCATTCACTGCTGGATGGTCGTTCACCGCTGACGGCGTTCTCCCGCTGGCTGAACAAACTGTTACGCGGCAGATAGTCTTGCGACTCTCCGCCGGGATTTTCCCGGCGGGGCATCAGCAGCTCTGCGCTTTAACCTCCAGCAAATACTGGCAAAACTCATCAGGATGGGAAATAAAGGGCGCATGCGCGGCTTTCTCCATCACCCATGAGGTACTCTGCGGCCACGCGTCATCCAGCAGTTGCGCCACTTTGCGCGGCACCAGACCATCGAGGCGGCCATAAATACGCCACAGCGGTGGTGTCAGCGCGGTCATCTCGTGCCGCAGATCCACCGTGCGCAAAATCTCCAGCCCGCCTTCCAGCACCGCCACCGACGGCACCGGCTGTGACAGCACCACCTCTTTTAACTGGCGCGCATCCTGGCGGGCATGCTCAGTCCCCAGCGTCTGCAGCGCAAGAAAACGCTCCACCGTGCGCTGAAAATCGCTGCTCAGTTGCTGCTGAAAGTTTTGCAGGGTATCCGGTTTAATCCCCGGCCAGTCATCATTCGCGGCAAAGCAGGGAGACGATGCCACACTCACCAGCGCACGTACCTGCTGCGGAAAGCGCAGCGCCAGCCGGCTCGCCACCAGCCCGCCCAGCGACCAGCCGAGCCAGATCGCCCGTTGCGGCAACTGTGGTTGCAGGACATCCACCATCTCATCCAGCGACAGCGCACCAGATGCGCCGCTGCGGCCAAATCCCGGCAGGTCAACAAGGTGCAGACGAAAATGCGGGCTGAGTCGCGTCACCAGACCGCGCCATACTTCGGCATTCAGTCCCCATCCGTGCAACAGCACAAGATCAACATTTCCTGTACCCGTGGTCTGCCAGTAGAGCTGTGTCATCGGTTATTGTCCTGCCTGTGATTACCGGAGATGCTATGGAGGGCGCTATGCTACCAATACCAGGATGTTGTTGGCTATGCCTGATGCCGCTGGCGCTGCATCAGCAGGGGATTTGCAGCAGCTGTTACCGCCAGCTGCCGATCTCTGCGGCCACCTGCCCGCGCTGCGGCTTGCCAGCGGCGCACACTGACCGTGAATGCGGCCGCTGCCTGCAACGCCCGCCGCCATGGCAGGCGCTGGTAGCGGTCGGCGATTATCAGCCCCCTCTCAGCCAGCTGGTCGCGCAGCTGAAATTTCACCATACCACCGCACTCAGTGTGATGCTGTCGCGCCTGATTTTGCTAAGCTGGTTACAACAGCGGCGCAACCGGCGGCTGGTGCGACCGCATCTGGTATTACCCGTGCCACTGTATCAGCGACGCGCCTGTCAGCGCGGTTTTAATCAGGCAGAACTGCTGGCACGCGCACTGGCGCACTGGCTGGCCTGTGACTGGCAAGCCGATGGGTTACGTCGCCTGCGGGCGGCCAGTGTCCAGCACCAGTTGTCCGCGCGGGCACGGCGTCGTAATCTGCGTGGTGCATTCAGCCTTGAAATCGCAGTGCGCGGACGCCATATCGCCGTGGTCGATGATGTTGTCACCACGGGCAGCACTGTCGGTGAGATCAGTCGTCTGCTGCTGGCGGCAGGCGCGGCCAGCGTGCAGATATGCTGCCTGTGCCGTACCTTGTAGCCTGCCAGTGATGGGCGTATTATAAACAACTAAGCACGTTAACTATTGAGCAATCGCCATGATCCGAATTTCTGATGCTGCGCAAGAGCACTTCGCAAAACTGCTGTCAAACCAGGAAGATGGCACCCAGATCCGCGTATTCGTGATTAACCCGGGTACACCGAGTGCCGAATGCGGCGTGTCCTACTGCCCACCCGATGCAGTAGAAGCCACTGACACAGAACTGAAGTTTGACAAGCTGTCCGCCTATGTGGACGAGCTCAGCGCACCTTACCTGGTTGATGCGGAAATCGATTTTGTCACTGACAATCTCGGCTCGCAGCTGACGCTGAAAGCGCCGAACGCCAAAATGCGTAAAGTCTCTGAAGATGCCCCGCTGATTGAGCGCGTGGAATATCAGCTTCAGGCGCAAATCAACCCACAGCTGGCAGGCCACGGCGGTAAAGTCTCGCTGATGGAAATCACCGATGACGGTTACGCCATCCTGCAGTTTGGCGGCGGTTGTAACGGCTGTTCGATGGTCGATGTCACCCTGAAAGAAGGTATCGAGAAAGAGCTGCTGCAGACTTTCCCGGAACTGAAAGGTGTGCGCGATCTGACCGAACACCAGCGTGGTGAGCACTCTTACTACTGATATCTGTTTGGCAGAAGATTAACCTGCGTAATCCTCAGCTAATAACCGATCACCGGACAGTCCCTTCCCCCGTTAAACGAGGGAAGGTTAGGATGGGGGAACAACAGGCTCGGAGCATGTTGTTCCCCCTCCCCAGCCCTTCCCCACGACGTCGGGGAGGGCGCTTAATCCCCTATCCATCGCGTGGGGAGAGCGCAGTAAGATTAACCCCGCCGCCGGTTCACTTCCCTGAGCAACCGGTTCACGCCATCATCGGCAAACATCTCCTCCAGCGTTTTACTCAGCTTACGTCGCCAGTTAGGGTATTGCGTGGTAGTGCCCGGCACATTGACCGGCTGCGCCATATCCAGCCAGTCTTCCGGCTGCAATCCCAGCAAGGCGCTGCCGCTGTCAGCAAGAAAGCGGTGCATTGCGCGGTTCAGCGGAGGCGACATCGCCATCTTCTCTGCACGTTTGCCAAAGCGTTTCGGCACACAGCCATACTGGTGTAACGCGGTCAGTAATGCCTGCCGCTGCTGCTGGCGTTGCCGCTGCAAATCACTGAATACCACTTTATCGGGATACAACCCCAGTTGTTCGCCCAGCGCCAGATCGCCTGCACTCCAGAAGCCGCGTAACGTCGGCAGATCGTGCGTCGTCGCGCTGGCCATCGACTGGCGCGGCCAGTCGCCAGGCGCACGATAGCGGTCCGGCGCGCTTTGTTCGAAATAGAGTACCTTCCACGAATAGACGCCGCTGTCGCGCAGCTTGCCAATGATTTCCACCGGCACGGTGCCCAGGTCTTCGCCAATCACCATGCAGCGATGACGCTGACTCTCCAGCGCCAGAATCGCCATCAGATCTTCGACCGGATAATAGACATACGCCCCCTGGTCGGCGGTTTCGCCATAAGGTATCCACCACAGACGCAGCATCGACATTACATGGTCAATACGCAACGCACCGCAGTCGGCCATATTGGCGCGCAGCAGGTCGATGAATGGCTGATAGGCCTGTGCTTTCATCACATGCGGGTCCATCGGCGGCAACCCCCAGTTCTGCCCGAGCGGCCCGAGGATATCGGGCGGTGCGCCCACCGACGCCTGCAGGCAGTACAGATCGCGATGAAGCCAGGTTTCTGCACCGCCTTCTGCCACCCCGACCGCCAGATCGCGATACAGGCCAACCGGCATGCCACGCTGCTGGCTCAGCTGCCAGCAGGCGGCAAACTGCTGGTGCGCCAGCCATTGCAGCCATAACCAGAAACGCACTTCCTGCTGATGTTGCTGGCAAAAGTCCTGCACCGCTGCACTTTGCGCCTGCTGTAACGCTTCCGGCAAGGCGGGCCAGCCCCAGCGCTGCGCATCCTCCTGCAACTGTACGCAATGCAGCGCATCATAGGCCGCCTGATAGAACAGACTGTCACCGCCCTGCTCAATAAAGCGGGTGAACGCGGTATGGCTGGCATCCTGCTTATCACGCTGACAAAAGTGCTGCCACGCCAGCCGCAGCGCACGGATTTTCAGATCGCTGACCGCCGGGTAGTCCACCCAGTCTGCGCGCCGCGCCCGGGTCAGCGCCTGCTGCGTACTGCGCTGACGCCACCAGCGCTGTGCCGCCGGGCTTTGCTGAAAATCAGGAACCTGACTGACATCGATATACATCACATTCAGCCAGCGCCGCGACGACGGACTGTAAGGGCTGGCGCTCTCGGGTGCGGCCGGATAAAGCGCATGAATCGGATTGAGGCCGACAAATGCCCCCCCGCGATCGGCAAGCTGTTCCAGTAACTGACGCAGATCACCGAAATCGCCCATCCCCCAGTTACTCTCTGAGCGCAGGGTGTACAGCTGTACGCACGCCCCCCACAGTTTGTCGCCGTTATCCAGTGCAGCGGGTTGCCAGCAGCGCTTCGGCGCAACAATGATGCGACACGGCCACTGTTTTTTGCCCTGCGACAGCGTCAGCTGGTGATAGCCGTGCGCCAGACGAGGCGGCAGTGTCAGTGTCTCACCCGCGCGGGCTTCCCCCTGGTACGTTTTGCCCTTCTCACTGTGCAGCGTCCAGTGATAATGCCCTTTTCCCGCCAGCGGAAGGGTCAGCTTACGTGTACCGCTAAATACCCTGACCACCGGCACCGGCGCGCCATGTGTCGCAGGCTGTGGGGTCATCGCCGCCAGCAGACGCTGTTTGGTTTCCGGCGCAATCGCCTGTGGCTGCCCCTTTGCATTAATAAAGCTGGCGGCGATCCCCGCGGCCTCGGCTGCGCGCTCCAGTTTTTTGCCATCCATCATGCTCACGCCCGCCAGATACGTTGCTGATAATCACGAATTGAACGGTCGGAACTGAACATCCCGGTGCGCGCAGTATTGAGAATGGCGGTACGCGTCCAGGCTTCCTGATCACGCCACAACGCTTCCACCCGCTGCTGGGCTTCGCAATAGGCGGCAAAGTCCGCCAGCACCAGCCAGGGATCGCCACCTTTACCCAGGCTGTGCAGCAGCATATCGAAGGCATGCTTGTCACCATTGCTAAAGAACCCTTTCTCCAGCTCTTTCAGCAAATTATTCAGATGTTTATCTTTTTTGCGCAGCTTAAGGGGATCGTAGCCTTTGGCTTTCAGCGCCTTCACTTCCTCCACCGTGTGGCCAAAGATAAAGATATTCTCGTCGCCGACCTGTTCGGCAATCTCCACATTGGCACCATCCAGCGTGCCGATGGTCAGCGCACCGTTCAGCGCCAGTTTCATATTGCCGGTGCCCGAGGCTTCGTAACCCGCCGTGGAAATTTGCTCAGACAGATCCGCCGCCGGGATCATCAGTTCGGCGGCAGTAATGCGATAGTCGGGAATAAACACCACCTTCAGGCGGTCGCCCACCAGCGGGTCGTGATTGATTTTCTCAGCGACCTTATTAATGGCGTAGATGATATTTTTCGCCAGGTAGTAGCCGGGCGCCGCTTTGGCACCAAACAGAAACACGCGCGGCGTTATCTCTGCGTTGGGATTGTCGCGCAACTGACGATAACAGTGCAGGATATGCATCAGCCCCAGATGCTGGCGTTTATACTCGTGCAGGCGTTTGATTTGAATATCAAAAATAGCATCCGGATTGACGCTAATGCCCGTCAGCTGATGGATATAGCTCGCCAGCCGGGCTTTATTGTCGTGTTTAATCTGACGATAACGCTGACGAAACGCGGCGTCGTCAGCCAGCGGTTCCAGCCCACGCAGGGCATCAAGATGCGTCATCCAGTCGGTTTTTAAGGTCTCGTCCAGCAACGTCGCCAGCGCCGGATTGCACTGTTGCAGCCAGCGACGTGGCGTAATGCCATTGGTGACATTGTGGAACTTCTCCGGCCAGAGCTGGTGATACTCCGGGAACAGATCGCTCACCACCAGCCGTGAATGCAATGCCGCCACACCATTCACGGCAAAGCCGCTGACCACACACAGGTTCGCCATACGCACCTGACCCTCGTGCAGCACCGCCAGTTTCGCCCACACGGCGTCATCGCCAGGCCACTGTTTTTCCACCAGTTTCTTAAAGCAGCGGTTAATCTCTTTGATGATCTGCAGATGACGCGGCAGCAGGCTGCGCACCAGCTTCTCATCCCAGCGCTCCAGCGCTTCCGGCATCAGAGTGTGGTTGGTATAAGCAAACAGCTTGCTGGTGATCGCCCAGGCGTCATCCCAGCTGAGCTGGTGATCATCAATTAACAGGCGCAACATCTCAGGGATAGCGATGGTCGGGTGGGTATCATTCAGCTGTATCACTTCATACTGCGCCAGCGCGGCCAGCGGACGCCCGGCCTGCAAATGACGCCGCACAATATCCGCCACCGAACAGGCGCACTGGAAGTATTGCTGCATCAGGCGCAGGCGCTTGCCCTCCTGATGATTATCATTGGGATACAGCACTTTGGTCAGCTTGTCGGCATCAATTCCCTGCTGCTCCGCCTGCAGAAATTTGCCGTCATTAAACAACGTCAGATTAAATGGCTGGCGATGGCTGGCCTGCCACAGACGCAGTGGCTGAGTGACGCCATTGCGATACCCCACCACCGGCAGATCCCAGGCTTCGCCGCGGATCACCACCTCAGGGAGCCACTGCGGCTGGCCGCTGTCATCACGCGACACTTTGCCGCCTATCGGCACATCGACATCCAGCGCGGCGTTATGGCGAAACCAGGGGTAGTGATTGCGCTGCCAGTCATCCGGCGCTTCATGCTGCTGACCATCGTCAAACGACTGACGGAACAGGCCATACTGGTAATTCAGGCCATAGCCGGTGGCAGACTGGCCGACTGTCGCCATCGAATCAAGGTAACAGGCCGCCAGCCGCCCGAGGCCACCGTTACCCAGCGCCGGGTCGACTTCTTCTTCCAGTAATTCACTCAGGCTGATCTGTTGCTCTGCCAGCAGCGCCTGCACCTCCTGATACCAGCCGAGGTTAAGCAGGTTATTGCCGGTAAGCCGTCCGATGAGAAACTCCATCGAGATATAGTTCACATGGCGCTGCCGTTTTGCGCTTTTCGCCAGCGGATGCGCTGCCAGCTGTTCCGCCAGCGCGCTGCTGAGCGCCTGCCACCACTGCTGTGGTGTCATCTCCTGTGCCGAACTGAGTCCCAGATACTGCCAGTGACGCGTCAGCGCCGCCTTAAACCGTGCCTGCTGAAATTTTTGCTGCGCCATAAATCCCTTCCGCTAAATAAGTGATTTGCCAAAAATTGCTGCGCACAAACGGGTGTGTTGCCTGGAAGATAACCACCAGAACTTTAATTTAAGACGGCATTAGCAGAAAAAGAAAACGGATAAGGTGAAATAGTCGTCAGAGGGGGGACGCCCTCCCCCATGTTATGTGTACGGTCCGGGGACACAGTGAACACTTGTTCGGGGACATGGTAGACACTTACAACTAAGGCATAAGAACCCG
>NZ_CBFFRK010000125.1:0-13237 GCF_965644245.1 Erwinia sp. V71 | reverse complement strand
AGGATAGCTTATCGGTAGCTAACCGTCCCTCCATCCACATGACCAAGCGTTGCACTTATTATCTGAATTCGCGGTGTTTGAAGATATTTACGGCAACCGCTGGGATCTGTATCAGAACGCATAATGGACAGAATCGTCAACAAAAGGAGCAGGAAGTGGAATACGCCTCAATAGACGAAATCAGGGCAGATATCGATAAACTGGATGCGCAACTGGTGCAGTTAATCACGCAGCGCAGTCTGTGTGTCAAAGCCGCGGCAGGTTTTAAAAAAGATACACAGGCAGTACGTGCGCCAGACCGGGTACAGCAGGTTATCGATAAAGTCACCGCGCATGCCAGAGTAACAGGACTGCCGGAGGAAATTATCGAGAAAGTCTACCGCACGATGATTGATGCCTTTATTGACTATGAACTTAAACAACATCAGCAACTGAAATAAGGCATACCGTAGCCGTGAGATTGCGTGCCTGGGCGAGTGCCGCGGCGGCAAATGCCTGACTGATATTTGTGTTATCTGTCAGGACATTATACTGTTTGCGGGAAAAATAATTAAAGCGGGTATCCCCCGCATTTTCTCTGGCACAATAAGGCTTCTCTGGGTAATGCAAACTAAATACGCTACGTCGTTAATCGCTCTTCACTGGCTGACGCTGTTACTGCTTATTCTGGCTTATGGCACTGTCGAACTGCGCGAATTCGCTCAGCCAGGCAGCTGGCATGGCTATGCAATAGCCATCACGCATATCACGGCCGGTGCAACAGTGCTGGTCACAATGTCGCTGCGCCTGCTGTTGCGCATGCGTAAACGCTCACCGCAAATCGTGCCGAAACCACCAGGCTGGCAAACCGGGCTGGCGCATCTGACGCATACCTGTCTCTACGCGCTGTTTATTGCCATTCCCGCGTCGGCATTGCTGTCACGTTATTACTACGGCGGAGAGTGGAGTCTGTATGGTCTGCCGATGCCACATGCCGATATCGAGAGGCCCGAGATGTGGAAGGGATTTAACCGCTGGCATACCATTCTGGCGCCTCTGGGGTACTGGCTGATTGGTCTCCATGCCGCGGCAGCGTTGATCCATCACTATATCCTGCGCGATAACACATTGCTGCGGATGATGCCTTCGCGCTCGGGCAGAAACATGAAGTCATAGCACCCACGCTATGCACCTTGACAGGTTTTGCCAGATAATGGTTGTATATTACAACCATTATCTGCTGTGACGATCCATCATGCCCGACGCAAATATCATTGAACAAATTCGTGCCTCATCGCGCCTGATGGTGCGTGAGCTGGGCTTTATGAACAGCACACTGGCCGCAACGCAATATTCGCCGTCCGCCGTGCACAGCTTGCTGGAAATTGACAGCAGGCAGGCGGTGACCGCTGCACAACTGGTGCAGGTGCTGGGTCTGGAGAAATCCAGTGTCAGCCGCATGCTGAGCAAACTGATTCAGGCCGGGGAACTGCAGGAAGTCCCGTCGCCACAGGATGCGCGGGTGAAGCAGCTGCAGCTGACTGAGCAGGGAAAGGACAGTGTCGCGAAAATCAATCACTATGCCACTCAGCAGGTGATTCACGCGCTGGAACAACTCAGCGATGCGCAGCAACACACGGTTGCCAGAGGGATCGCGGCTTATGCGCAGGCGCTGAAAACCTGCCGGGATGGCGAGCCGCAGCCTGACAGCAGGCCGTTTACTCTGCACCGCGGTTACCTGCCGGGGATGATCGGCCGCATCGCGGAAATGCACGCCAGCTACTATTCACGGCACTATCACTTCGGCCATTTTTTTGAAAGCAAAGTGGCGACGGGTGTGGCTGAGTTTTCTGCCCGTCTGCAGCAGCCATGCAACGGTATCTGGCTGGTGCTCAGGGCGGGGCGTATTGTCGGCTCAGTCGCCATTGATGGCGAAGATCTTGGGAATAATGAAGCCCATCTGCGCTGGTTTATTCTCGATGATGGCTGCCGTGGCAGCGGTATCGGCAGAGAGCTGCTCAGCGAAGCGCTGGCGTTTTGCGATCGGCAGGGTTTTTCCGCGGTCCAGCTGTGGACCTTCAGCGGACTGGATGCGGCACGGCGTTTGTATGAATCATTCGGTTTTACGTTGACCCAGGAGTGGCAGGGCGAACAGTGGGGCAGTGCGATGCTGGAACAGCAGTTTACCCGCAGGCATCCCTCGTCAGAACGCTGAGATAAATAAACGATGCATTGCGCAGGAGCCTGTGCTATCCATAGGAAATGTATCGTATTTTTGCAGGAGGATGACGAAATGGACATCAGTGAAATACCCGCAGAGTTGCGCCAGAATACGCATTTCCGCTTAATCGCGCCGTCGATGGAACGCACTGATGAGATGCAGTCCGTGCTGAACAGCTTTACCGCCTTACATCATGAATTTCTGTTATGGTCACCAGGCGAGCACTCGGCAGAAAGTGTGCGGGAAAATATGGCTGCGGCGATCGACAATTTCCGTCATGACCGTAATGAGTACAAGTTTCTGATTATCGGCAATCAGGATCAGCGTCTGCTGGGCTGCATCAGTCTGTTTATCCGCAACCCCCGCATCCCATATTATGAAATTGGCTACTGGCTGGCTGCTGACGCCATGGGAAGCGGGGTGATGAGCCGCGCCTGCAAAATGGTACGTAATATCGCCTGTGTTCACTTTAACGCCCTGAGACTTGAGATTCGCGTCGCCGGGCGTAATCAGCGCAGTCAGGCTGTGGCGCTCAAATGTGGTTTTAGTCATGAAGCCACGCTGAAAAATGAGCGTCTCGACAGCTTTGGGCACGTTGATGATACCTGTATTTTCAGTCTCGTTTGAGGATGACTATGAGTGAATTCACTATCAGAAATGCACAGCTGAATGATGTCGATAAGATACTGGCGCTGCATTTTGCTGGCCTGAAAGAGACGCAGTCACTGTCGCTTGATACCAGTCTGGATGCGGATTTATATGACTTTGCCGCACACTACCCGGCTGACCAGGCCCGCTTTCTGCTGGCCGTTTCTGCCAGCGATGAGATTATGGGGATGGGGGCGATTCGAAAAATCGCCGGGCATGAATATGAAATTAAAAGAATGCGGGTCGCCTCCGCGCACCGCAGAAAGGGGATCGCGCAGGCAATTCTTGACCAGCTGTTTGAATTTGTTGCCAATATGCCGGGTGAATCCGCCCTCATTCTTGACACGGCAAAGACCCAATCCGGCGCCCAGCGGCTGTATGAAAAAAACGGTTTTATCAGGTATTCTGAAACGATGATCGGTAATGATATTCCGAGTTTCCTGTACCGAAAAATTATCACACACCCATGACAACAGCCCCGGCACCATGAACGAAGACTGGTTAGACTTTCAGCGTGACGAAGACAGCGGTATTGAAAGTGTGCGGGCGCACTTCAAAGGTCATGCCTATGATCCGCACGACCATGATGAGCTGCTGCTGGGCGTCACGCTGCAGGGATTACAGCGTTTTAACTGCCACCGCACGCTGCATACCAGCAGCCCGGGCCGGGCAATTCTGATTGAACCCGGCGCTGTCCATGATGGCCACTCACCAGAGCAGAGCGGTTTCACCTATGCGATGCTCTACCTGCCGCAGCACTGGTTAGCCACCATGATGCAGCGGCGCGGGCTTGGCGATGTTTCGGCGATTGAAGCAGCGTTTCGCCATACACTCACCGACGATCCACAACTGGTGACCGCTATCGTGCGGGCATTCGATGCTCTGCATTTTGCTGAAGGGAAGCTGGCGCGCGATGAAAGTCTGGATAATCTCACCACGCTGCTGTCACGCCATATTGAGCTGCGTCCCGCTCCTGAGCTGAACGATTCACGCCTGCAGATGAACCGGGTCAGAGATTATCTGCATGATCATCTGGCGCAGGATATCGGCCTCGATGAACTGGCCATCTTCTGTGGTATTGACCGTTTCCGCCTGAGCCGCCAGTTTAAACTGGCGTTTGGCATGGCACCGCACGCTTATCTGGTCAGGCTGCGCCTGCGCACTGCCCGCAAACTGCTGTCACAGGGCGTGACACCGGCACTGGCGGCTTTTCAGACGGGATTCGCTGACCAGAGCCACCTCGGACGCTGGTTCCAGCGTGCTTACCGGCTGTCGCCCGCTGCGTTTCAGAAGCGTTGCACAAACGTTCTAGACTGATCCCACCGCGATTTCCCATCATAGTGAAAGATTTCATTAGTGGGGAAAAGTGACAGATGTTTGAGACTAAAATCGCCTTTATCGTACGTGACGATCTGGCAACCTGGCAGCGGCTGAATGTGGTGGCCTTCCTGGCGACGGGGATTGCCTCTGCTGCACCCGAAATTATGGGGCAGCCATATATTGATGCGGCAGGGCGACACTATGGCAAGATCTCCGGGCAACCGATGCTGATTTTTGCGGCTGATCTTGCCGGTCTGCAGAGCGTGCATCGCAAAGGTATTGAGCGTGAGCTGACGCTGATCCCGTACGTTGAGGCCATGTTTTCCACCGGAAATGATGAGGCCAATCGCGAAGTCTTTCTCGCCGAAGATGCCAGTAATATGAATTTCGTCGGACTGGGGATTCGCGGGCCGAAAAAGGCCGTCGATAAGGTGATAAAAGGGCTGTCGTTGCATAGCTGACACTGACAGCCGCAACCTGAACGGTTAATCCGGCAGTATGCGCCGCCTGTTGCGGCGCATCGCGTTGCCCGAAAGTGCAGGGGAGTAACCTGCCTTATACCGCAGTTTCACGGGACTTAGGCTGCAGCTGATACACCCATGCCGTCATCTGCCGGCCTTCCACCGTCGTGACATTAACCTCGACACGGTCATAGCCATCTTCAAATTCATCCAGCATCGGCCAGTGCGGTTCCAGATTATCTGATAAAAACAGGTAACCTTCGACGCGCGGTCCGTTGCTGTCCAGCACGATGCCCGGAAAATCGGCAGCTGCGCCCCAGCCGCGCTCATAAAAGGTGCCAGTGACATAACCCGCCAGCCATTCGCCACCAATATTTTCCAGAATATGTGCATTAGAGTGGCCCGGACGTAGCGTGCCATAGACAAATAAGCGTTTCATGTTCTCTCTTCAGTCAAAACAGTACCAGGTAAAGCTATGTAAAGCTGGCCGCTGAAGGTTCAGTCATTGCCAGACAAGATGCTATAACGGGAAAATCCTTCAGGCACGCATTTTTCCGTTGATTTAATTAATGAATTTCAAATTTCTCTCCTTGCTCGCAGTGACCAGCGTACTGGCGCTTTCCGGTTGCTCAGGTCATAAGGCCAAACCAGACGTAAAACAAACCGTCGAACGTTCAAACGCCGCGCAACCCGATCTGATCCCCGTCCTGGCGGCATTGCATGACCAGATGCACACCTGGCAGGACACGCCTTATCAGTGGGGTGGCACCCAGCTTTCTGGTGTCGATTGCTCCGGTTTTGTCTGGCGCCCCCTGAAGGACCGCTTTAATCTGCCGGTGGAGAGGCTGACGACACACGAACTGCTGACCATGGGCAAGCCCGTGGCGGAAAATAAACTGCAAACCGGTGATTTGGTGTTTTTCCGCAATGATGGCGGCATGCATGTTGGTTTCTATGATACCAGCCATCACTTTTTCCTTGCCTCGGTCAGTAAAGGGGTGATCCGTTCATCACTGGATAACCCATACTGGCAGAGCGTCTATTATCAGGCGCGTCGCCTGCCTAATGAACTGAACGGGCAGATTACCCTGAACGCCGAAGAACAACATCTGGCAAGAAACAACTGATAGCGTGATTAAAAAGCCCGCCGTGGCGGGCCTGATTTTCAGCAAGATTTAATATGTCTGGAAATAACGCTGAATCAGCTGCGGATTGCGCGTTTCGGTCAGTGCCGTCATTAACAGAATGCGTGCTTTAGCCGGGTTCAGCGAATCGGAAACCAGCCCAGGCTGATCGCTGTCTGGTGACACAATTCCGGCGCCAGTACGTGAGGCACGCACGACAATAATGCCCGCTTTTTCCGCTTTCTTAATACCCGCTTCGCTGCGCTTAGATACCGAACCTGCGCCCATACCCGCATAAATAATGCCATCAGCGTGATGTTCAATCGCGGCATCGTACATATATTCCGGGTCGTCCTGGTAGCCATAAATAATGACCACTTTTGGCAGGGCTTTCACATTACGCACATCGAAAACAGAACCCAGGGTATGGATTTTTTCCACGCGGGTTTCAAAGTGTGGTTCACCACCGACGATGACACCTAAATAACCCTGTTCCGGGGCCTTAAAGGTATCGATGGTGGTGGCATTGGTTTTCGTCATATAACGCGCCGCGCCAATCCGGTCATTAAATACCACCATCACACCACGGCCTTTGGCATCAGGGTCAGCAGCCACGGTGACCGCCTGCAGCAGGTTCATCGGACCATCGGCACTGATTGCCGTTGCCGGGCGCATCGCACCGGTGAACACCACCGGCTTATTGCTTTTTACCGTCAGATTGAGGAAATAGGGCGTTTCATCCAGGGTGTCGGTGCCATGGGTGATCACCACACCATCGACATCATCACGCGCCAGCAGCTCATTCACGCGCTGGGATAATTTAAGAATAATATCGCTGGTCAGGTTATTGCTGCCGACGTTGGCGATCTGCTCACCGTCAACGCGCGCAATCTTGCTTAATTCGGGTACGGCCTGGATCAGCGCATCAACGCCAATAGCGCCTGCTTTATACCCTGTGGTTTGCGTATTGCTTGGCGCGGAACCGGCAATCGTGCCGCCTGTGGCCAGAATCACAACGTGGGGTAATTTATCGGCGGCGAACGCGCAGGAACTGATAAACAGTAATGCGATGCTAAAAAGTGCTTTAAATTTCATGCTATTCCATCTCATCCATTTCCGGTATTGGTGAATGAGTAAAGGCAAGATATATGCCAGAAAAGCGTGGTGCTGTTGCGGCGGGGGATGATCGGCAGCGGCAGGGGAATGACGTGCCAGCAATGGCGCGATTGTGGTGCGCCATTGCACTAACAATGTGATCAAAAGCCCTTGTTTTAGCGGTGAATTCCCCTGATGTTAACGTGATTCACGGATGCCTCGCGGGATCATCATCATGCCTGATATTGCGGCTGACGCAGGCGTGTCATACTCAAGATGATCGCCAGCACGGTTGCGATTGCGGCCAGCCATAATCCCAGCCGTACAGCATGCTCTTCTGCCGCCATAGCGCCGGAATGTGCATAGACGGACAGAATCACGCCAACAAACGCCGCCCCCAGACACTGACCAAACATACGCATAATTGCCAGTACCCCGGAGGCGTAGCCACTCTGTTCACGGGACGCATTTGCCAGCATTTCCCGGTTATTCGGGCTTTGAAACAAGCCGAACCCCATGCCGCATATCAGCCCGCGCAGGCTGATATCCCACATCTGCGCATGATCAGGTAACAGCGCCAGTGAAATCAGCCCCACGGCAAACAGGCACAGACCGATGGTGGAGATCAGCGCCGGACTGTGGCGATCCGCAAGATAATCACACAGCAGATAAGCCATTTTATATGTTTGAGCTGCCGGTAAAAACGCGCGGGATTACGGTATTGCAGCTGTGGCATCCACGATCGGAAGTGGATCCGGCGCATCGCTGGTTACGACAGTTTATGCTGGACGTTTGCCGGCGGCGGGTGCCAGGCAGTGTGGAAATGGAGAAGTAAAGGGCAGGGAAGGATGAATATGGTAAACGAGGCTCTTGAGCAACAGATTGACGAACCTGTCAGCGTTATGATGGATTTTACCTTTGCAGGAATAACAGTCTGACGCCGGAAACGGGTTTGGGTGCGGATTTACGTCTGGAGGATGATCAGGCGTTGGCGATGATGGATGATTTTTTCGACGCTTGATGTTGAACGCAGAAATTGTTCTATCAAAATATCTTATCCGCCAGAAACACAGCTGAGTGGCTTACTCGATCTATTCAGTAAGAGAGAAATATCTGAGGTGTCGGAGTTCACTTATCGGATGCTGATTGAATCAGCCAAAACTGGCCGATGGTTGTACGATTAATGCTGGTTGTGGAAAGTGGCATGGCGAGGTCTCTGGCTAAGCTTTTAAGCCCAGAATCTGCGTATCGCCACCTTGGTGCGCATAATGTATATTATGTTAAATAAGATATCTGAGTTAATTAGCACCTGACCTTTATCCTTTCCCCTCTCTTTCTTGCCATCTCCCGCGAAGCTGGCCTGGCTCTTTTACAACATCGAGCCAGACCTGGTGCCACAAGGACAACCTTACCGACGCCCTTTAATCACTGAAGCTGACCAGTTGAAATCACTGACTTCACTTTCCTTCAATGATTCAGGTTTCTTCTTACGTACCGGCGCTTTCTTCGCTTTGTCCGCCTGAGCTTTCTCTTTCGCCAGTTTTGCCGACATCATTTGTTGTCTGGCTTCCGCAGTAAACTCCTTTTCTTTTTTTGCATCCGGCGCTTTGCCGGTTCGTTGCTGATACTTCTGAACCAGTCCTCTGAAGGTCTCGTCTATCATCTGGCGTTCTTCGTCGTTGAATTGATCGATGGAAATCATTTTCTTATCGTTCATCACATATCGTCCTATGCTGGCTCACGCTTATCTTTCCAGAAGCAAAACGGGTTTATCGTAATTATACGTTTATAACAACGGCCTTCGGTAAAAACCAGCGTTGGCGTGCTCTGGAGTGACGTGAACCTGCTATCCCTCAGCCAGTACAGCCTAAGGGATCGCTAAAACACTCACTAATCGCTTATCCCTACAGCCTGATGCCCTTTTCTCTTCGCCAGCGGATAATAAATAACAGACGTGATAACCAGACTGACAATCCACGAAATATCCGTGCCATCCAGCATTACCGCCAGCGGCCCGGTATACAGTGACTGATTGAGGAACGGTATCTGCACCACAATGCCGGCGATATAACAGCCCAGCGCCACTCCGTTATACGCGCCATAGCGACCGTGAAGATCGAACAGTGCCGGGACATCCACTTTCTCTTTAGAAATCAGATAATAATCCACCAGATTAATGGCGCTCCACGGCACAAATGCCGCCAGCAGTAACAGCACAAAGTTCTTGAAGTAATTCAGAAAATCTTTGCTGGCATACAGCGCAATTATCAGCGACGCGAGGATAAAACCGAGGATATAGCAGGCACGCACCAGTCCTGAGATCTTTCTGCCGTTGTTGAAGGCACTCACGACGGTCAGCGTGGACATAAAGCCGCCATAGGCATTCAGGCAATTGACCGTCAGCTTACCGAGTACAATGACAAAATAGATCACTACCGCCAGCGCCGGTGTGGCAAGTGTGCCCATAAAACCGACCTGATCTTTCAGGAAATTTGCGCCACTGGCGGCAACCAGCACACCAAAAGTCATCGCGATCTGCGCCCCGCTCACGCTGCCCAGCAGCGTTGGCCAGAACACCGACGCTGCGGACGTTTTCGACGGCAGATAACGCGAATAATCCGCAACATAAGGGGCAAAAGTCATCTGCCAGCCCGCTGATAAGGCAATCGCCAGCAACAAAGTGGCAACCGAGAATGGCTTCTGACCAAATGCTGCCGCCACGTCATATTGTGCGAACAGTTTCCATGCCAGATAACAGAAACCCACCATCGCAACGACAGTCGACACTCTTCCAACCAGGTGAATCAGCCGGTAACCAACAATCGCGACAATCGCCGTCAGCACACCGAAGATAACCATGCCGGTTTCTGGCGCGCTAAAGCCGAAGATCAGATTGATAGCCTGACCAGAAAGCACCGTCCCGGTCGCGGCAAAGCCCAGGTACATAATGATCACCAGCACTAATGGCAGTGCCGCACCGCGAATACCAAACTGGGCGCGGCTGGAAATCATTTGCGGCAGTCCCATATTCGGCCCCTGAACCGCGTGCAGCGCCATCACAATCCCGCCGAGAATATTGCCGATCAGCAGGCCAATTATCGCGGTAAGCGCCTCTGCGCCAAAGACTATCGCCAGTGCACCATCGACAACAGCGGTTATCTGCAGATTGGCGCCAAACCATAAGGTGAACTGACTGAAAGGTGAACCGTAACGCTGGTGCTCAGGAACAGGATCGATGGTGTGAGTCTCAATCGTCGCAGGCGCAGCTGGCAGGACATCTGAATGCATTTCAATACCCTTTTCTGTTTTCCATTAATATTCCCGTTTTTGCCGCGCTTTCAGCCTGTCATTATGAATGTCTTATCCTGCATAGACAGGATGGCGGGCGAAAGCGCTGCGACTTAATAATCAGGTTTAATTATAGTCACGTTATTCAACGAGTTACCCTGTTGTTAAGTCTTGTATATACAAGCAAGCTGCGTGCCATTGATTGGAAAGTGAATAACGCATTGATTTAATGTGGAATGCCGGCAAGAGGAGTGGCCGCAGGAAAAACAGGGATGCATCATTTTGTGACAACAGGCACTAAAATGATCCACTAACATGTCGCATAGCGTGCCTGACACTCCGGCAGGCATCACTGCTGCCCCTTTAACACATTGACTTTGCACTGAATAAGAAGAGAATATTTCTATTCACACGACGACCAGATAACACCGGAGCTTATTATCACCCGCTCAGTCCGCTTTACGCCTTTAACCACTGTGATAAAGCCAGCCGCGCTGGTCGCCGCCGCCCTTTTTCTTGCCAGTTGTGCCTCAAAACCACCGAAATCGCTGGTCACCCCACTGCCTCCGGTGGCGAAGCAGCCAGTTGCGGATAAGCCACAGCAGAGTCAGCAGCCGGTACGTGGTATCTGGCTGGCTACCGTGTCGCGCCTCGACTGGCCGCCGGTGACATCGGTTAATGGCAGCCCTGCCGCGACGCGTATCAGCCAGCAGCAGAAGGCGCTGACCGATAAACTCGATAAGCTGCAAAGCCTCGGGATTAATACGGTGTTTTTCCAGGTTAAACCCGATGGCACCGCCCTGTGGCCATCAAAGATTTTGCCGTGGTCCGATATGCTGACCGGGAAAATTGGTGAAGATCCTGGCTACGATCCGCTGCAGTTTATGCTGGATGAAGCTCATAAACGCGGGATGAAAGTGCATGCCTGGTTTAATCCTTACCGCGTCTCGGTAAATACCAAACCGTCGACCGTTGCAGAGTTAAACCGCACGCTGTCACTGCATCCGGCCAGTGTCTTTGTGCTGCATCGCGACTGGGTTCGTACCGCGGGCGAGCGCTTTGTCCTCGACCCGGGCATCCCGGAAGTGCGCGACTGGATTACCAGCATCGTGGCGGAAGTCGTCGCGCGTTATGCGGTTGATGGCGTGCAGTTCGATGACTATTTCTATGCCGAGTCCCCGGCTTCTGCGCTTAACGACAGCCAGACATTCAAACAGTATGGTCAGGGATTCAGCACGAAAGCCGACTGGCGTCGCCACAATACTGAACAGCTGATTACCCAGGTTTCACGCACCATTAAGCAACTGAAACCGGAAGTTGAATTTGGCGTCAGCCCGGCGGGGGTGTGGCGCAATCTGTCACACGATCCGGCGGGTTCCGATACGCGCGGCGCGGCGGCCTATGACGAAGCTTATGCCGATACCCGCCGCTGGGTGCAGCAAGGGTTGCTGGATTATATTGCGCCGCAGATTTACTGGCCTTTCGCCCGTCAGGCAGCGCGCTATGATGTGCTGGCAAACTGGTGGGCGAACGTGGTGAAACCGACTAAAACACGACTGTATATCGGCGTGGCGCTGTATAAAGTCGGTGAACCGGCAAAGAATGAGCCGGACTGGACGGTGAATGGCGGTGTGCCGGAGCTGAAAAAGCAGCTCGATCTGAACGAATCGGTGCCGCAGATCAACGGCACGATTCTGTTTCGCGAAGACTATCTTAACCAGCCACAGACGCAGGAAGCGGTCAGCTATATCAAAGCACGCTGGTCCACAAACGCTCCTGAGAAAACGGCATCACAGTGATGACCACGCGATAGCCGGGCTTAGCGATTCCCCCGCCAGTTCGCCCACGGGTTGTCGGCGGGGAGTTCTTCTTTCGCTGTTTCCGGCATCTCAAGAGAATCCAGATACAACGCTTCCACTTCTGCCCGCGCCCACGGGGTGCGGCGCAGAAACTTAAGGCTGGATTTCACACTCGGATCATTTTTAAAGCAGTTGATATTGATGATTTTGCTCAGTTCAGCCCAGCCAAAACGGGCAACCAGCGCATTGACTTGCATCTCAAGCGTGACGCCGTGCAAAGGATCTTTTGAAAGGTGAGCTGTCATAATAATTCCGCGAATTCCATAGTGTATGCACCACCCATGTGTGACAGTTCTTCTTAACAGAAGCAAAATATCCCGGAGAGCAGCCAATATGTTTGGACTTAAAACCTTTTCCAGTAAAGAGCATTCAGCATTTAACTTCCTGAAAAGTGGCGGTCTGTCGCAAGACCTGAATGCCATCAAAAGCAGCGTTGCCTGGATTGAGTTTCTCCCCGACGGCACCATTCTCAGTGCGAACGATCTGTTTCTGGGTATCACGGCATACAGCCTCGACGAGATTGAAGGGCAACATCACCGCATGTTCTGCAGCCCTGCCTACACGCATTCCGATAGTTACAGCGCATTCTGGCAACGGCTGGCCAGCGGCGAGTCGTTTAGCGGTATTTTCGAACGCTACAACAAAAATAATGAACGCTTTTTCCTCAGCGCCACCTATTTTCCGGTAAAGAACGATCTCGATCAGGTAGTGAAAGTCATCAAACTGGCTACTGATATCACTGAACGTCATGAACAGCTGGAACATAAAGAAGCGGTGATTTCAGCGCTGGACCGTTCTATGGCGGTAATTGAATTCACCCCGGATGGCTATGTGCTCGAGGCGAATGAAAACTTCCTCACACTAATGGGCTATTCGCTGGAACAGATTGCCGGGCAGCATCACCGTGTGTTCTGTTTTGATGAGTTTTATCGTGAGAATCCGGATTTCTGGCGCAAAATTAATAACGGTCAGTCTTTCGTCGGTCGCTTCGATCGCAAAACCGCCAAAGGTGAGCGTATCTGGCTGGAAGCGAGTTATAACCCGGTGATTGGCGCAGATGGCAAAGTGTATAAAGTGATTAAGTTAGCGTCGAATATCACTCAGCGGGTGGAAAATGCCAAACGTATTGCTGATATTGCCGTCACCACCTCTGAGCAAACCTCGCCACCCGCATCTTTGGAGAACACCTTTTTTGTCAGGTAGATACGGCTCTTACGTTCAGCCAGCGTCACGATGGCACCT
>NZ_CBFFRK010000124.1:0-13494 GCF_965644245.1 Erwinia sp. V71 | reverse complement strand
AGGATAGCTTATCGGTAGCTAACCGTCCCTCCATCCACATGACCAAGCGTTGCACTTATTATCTGAATTCGCGAACTTGACGTATCGCAGCTTTTTGAAAGTAGATATTTTGAGTGGGAAGAGAGCGAAAGCACAGACTGACAATACGTGAGGGTGCTGTACGAAAATCAACACAGTCCCTCAATCTTTCTTTAGATCCGAAATGAAACCACCATGAATGTGATCATTTTACAACATCAAGACTACTCAGTCTCTTCCAGACTAATTTATAAGAATACTAATCAGCTCAAACCACCCGATACATATCCAGAAACACGCCCTTCTCACTGCGCTGCGCACTACAGATAAAAATGCTCTCGCTTAACCAGCTCAGCGACTCGTGGTACACCTCAAACGTCGGCGTGGTTTTAAAGTAAATATCTTCCGGCGCAATCTGACTAAAGAAGCGCATATCATCGCTAAACAGCCGTTCACGCCACTCTGCCGGAACACGGCGAATGCCGTTGTTTTCAATATAGAAAGTATGACCTGCATCCGTTTTTACCGCATAACGCGCCGACAGACGGCACAGCCCGTTAGCGTCAATAATCTGGCTGTCGACACCGCCCGGCAGCACTTCCCCCGTTACCGCACCGCTCACCTTGCCTGATGCAATCGGGATAAGCTGACGTTTGCCATAAATCCGGTCATTACTGACAATCACTGGCTGCGTCACCTGAATTTCAATGCGGAAGGAAAATTCCAGTTGTGGTGCCATAAACAAGCTCCCTGCGAGAAATAAAAATACCTAAACTGATGATTGTCATACCTTAAACCTATCCGGGCAGGCGTTCAATAAACGGGTGATCAAGGGTGTGAAATGCTGAGAATGGGGAACCGACAAGGATCGAGGCAGGGGAAACACGAAAAAATGATAAGCAATCGGGCATACTGCCGAAGCTGGTCTCTCCGCAACGGAGAGACCAGAGAGTAACGTTATTTCAGCCCCATCGCTGCACGCATGGTGTAGAACAGATCGGTCTGATCCGTCAGCCCCACCACGTTAGCCGCATGCGGACCGTAAGCGGCGATACGCAGCTGCGTGCCAGTATGCCCCTGAGAATCCTCTTCTGAGTTACCGTAGCTGATGGTCATTACGCTGCCATCTTTGGTATTCAGTTTCTGCGTCAGGCCCGGCGCTTTGCTGTCATTGGCGATAATCTGGCTGGAGTGCGCATGGTCAGCGGTGACGATCACCAGCGTATTACCATCTTTCTTCGCGAATTCCAGCGCTTTCTGCACGGCTTCATCGAGATCGACCGTTTCACCAATCTGACCACATGGGTTAGCCGCATGATCCTGTTTATCGATAGAGGCGCCTTCAACCTGCAGGAAGAAGCCTTTCTCGCTGTTATCCAGCAGCGCAATCGCCTTCTCTGTCATCTGCGCCAGCGTTGGCGTGGCGTCGGTACGGTCCTTGTTCACTTCACAGGTGATCGGCTGACCTTCAAGATTGCCGTGATAAGTGGCTTTCGGCCCTTTCCAGCGTACCGGCATATTGCCCTCGGCAAACAGACCCAGCACCGGTTTATCCTGGTTCGCCACAGTGATCGCTTTCAGACCCGCCGCATCGGTTACCCACTGGTAGCCACGCGCTTTCGCCTGTTCTTCCAGCGTCTTGCCCTGCCATTCACCCGCTTTGGCGCTTTCGCTAAAGCTCTTCGCTCCGCCGCCCAGCGTGATATCCGCACGGGCATTCAGCAGCTGCTCACTAATGGAACCTTTACCGCCTTTTTCCAGCGCATTACTGGCGCAGGTTTCGCTGGTTTTGACCGGGCCATAACATTTACGGGAAGTGACGTGTGCGATCAGCGCCGCCGGGGTCGCATCCTGCAGCTCAGCAGTCGAGACGTTGCCGGTCGCTTTACCGGCCGCTTTCGCCAGTTCCAGAATCGTTGGGTGATCTTTGCCATTAACATCGACGCCAATCGCGCCGTTATAGGATTTCACCCCGGTCGCCCAGGCGGTCGCCGAGGCGGCAGAATCGGTCACATAATCCGGCTTATGTGTTTTTTTATCCAGCGCATAGTGCGTGTACTGGCCGGTGAGTGGCAGTGCATCAATGCCCTTAAAGAAACCGCCCGCCCCTTCTGCGTAGTTACGCGCGGCGGTGATTTCTGAGTCACCCATACCATCGCCAATCAGCAGAATGACATTTTTTGCGGTGGTATTGATCAGAGAAGCTTTCAGCGCCTCGGTCTGATCCTGTGTCAGACGGCGTGCGCCACCCGGCTCGGTCAGGTCACCCTGGGCAGCGCGGCTGTAAGCCGCGACATCCGCATAAGTGGCGGTGGATACAGAGGCAGCAATCAGTGACAGGGCAAACAACTTTTTATAGTTCATTAAGGCGTATCTCCATGAAAAAATTTTGCCAAACATTTCAGGGAGCCAGTCTGCGACACAACAATGACAGTTTTGTGTCGCCGGGATGTCATTATGATGGCAGTGGACGCCAGGCAAACGGTGAGGGGAAGCATTCCCTTCTGCCGTGGCGGCAGAAGGGATAACGCAATATTACAGCGGTTTATGTGCGGTTTCTTTGGCTTTCCACAGCGCGAAGAAGGTGATCAGCAGTGCGGCAATCACATACAGTGACACCCACAATGTGCCGCCCATCTCTTTATACAGCGTGGTGATAATCAGCGGCGCAAAACCACCACCAACAATCCCCGCCAGGGTATAAGCCAGTGAGGAACCGGCATAACGTACACGCGTCGGGAACTGTTCAGTGACAAACGCCGCCTGCGGACCGTACATCATCGCGTGAATCAGTAAGCCGCCAATCACCGCGAGGCAAATCAGCCATGGCTGACTGCTGTCGAGCAGCGCAAAGAAGACAAATGCCCAGATCATCGCCAGCACCGCACCGGCCATATACACCGGGCGACGCCCGAGGCGATCGGACAAGGCGCCAAACATCGGTACGGTAATCGCATTACCAATCGCCCCCAGCATGGTGGCGGTCAGCGCCAGCGGGCGCGGCAGGTTCAGCACGGTGGTGACATAGGTCAGGGTAAACACCACCACCAGTGCATAAAGCACATCGGAACCAATACGTGAACCACCGGCAATCAGCAACGCGCGTGGATGCTGCTGCAGAACTTCTTTCAGCGGGGTATGTGTGGTGTCCTTGCTTTTCTCCAGTTTGAGAAACGCCGGGGTTTCACCGACGCCACGACGCAGCCAGAGACCAAACACCACCAGCACCAGGCTGAGCAGGAACGGAATGCGCCAGCCCCATGACTGGAACGCTTCCGCCGACATCGTCAGGGTGATAACGGTGATAAAGCCCGTGCCCAGCAGCGTACCGCAGGACGGTCCGACCTGAGCAAAGGAGGCATTGCGGCCACGCTGGTTCGCTTTACCATGCTCCATCGACAGCAGCACCGCGCCAGCCCACTCGCCGCCCAGCGCCACACCCTGCATAAAGCGCAGTGTTACCAGCAGCAGCGGGCTCCAGATGCCCCAGCTGGCATAGCCTGGCAGTAATCCCATCAGCGCGGTGGTCACGCCCATAATCACCAGCGTGGTCACCAGCACAAAGCGGCGTCCCAGCACATCACCCAGATGACCGAAGATCATGCCGCCAATCGGGCGAGAAACATAGCCGACCGCGTAGGTGGAAAAGGCCAGAATGGTGCCTACCAGCGGGTCAAACGACGGGAAAAACACATGGTTAAAGATCAGTGCCGCCATAATGTTGTAGACGGTAAAGTCATACCATTCGAGCGCAGTGCCAATCGAGCTGGCGGCCGCCAGGCGGCCAGTCTTCGGCTTTTCGGCCGCGGCGCGGTGCGCGCTATTGTCAGTATTTAACAGCGTCATGATGGCATCTCCTGTTTGGTTAACTGCCAGCTCAGAGCGTAGAAACTGGTGTGGGCATCGAGTGCAGCGCTGGCGATGGCAGCCAGGCGTTCACTGGCCTGCTGACTGCTGCTTTCAATCAGCATCATCGACTGCATCAGGCGGTTCTCACGTGCTTCTTTCGGTAACGGCGAACTCAGCTGGACGTCCGGCTGCAGCAGGATGGAGCGGATAAATCCGGCCTCGCGGAACAGCTGTTCACCCAGTGGCTGAATGGCCGCGTCTGACTGTGCGCTGCTCAGCGTCAGGATCGCCAGATGGCTGCCCGCGCCAAAACCCACCTCTGCACTGATGGCACACACCCGACGCATCGGGTTCACCATTTTGTCGAGGTTGCTGACCGACCACGCCGTCTGACGGGTAAAGGCAGCGTGGTACGCCGCACTGGTAAAATCCTCCAGCGAAGACGTCTTATACAAACCGAGATACTTACGGCTGTTATCCAGCGCCTGATAGCGCGCGCCGCTTAAAAAACCGCTAATCGCCACACGCTCCTCGACGTGTTCGCGGTCATACCATTGATTAAAATCAGCTTCATCGGCCGGATTAATGTCCGTGGCAACAAACAACATCCCCTGGGTTGAACGAGTCATGGTTTTCTCCTGCGGTGTGCAAATAAAAGTTAAACCCGGTGAAGGGCCTGTTCGATGCTCAGCGCCCAGCCAGCCAGTGCGCTGTCCTGCATCGCTAAAGCGGAAATCATCAGTCCGACGGGCGCTTCCCCTGCTGAGTGACACGGCAGGGAAAAAGCACAGCCATCAAGGAAGTTGATCACCGAGGGATTGCGCAACATTGCGCCATTAACGCGGAAATAGTGCTCTTCATCAGCGTCCAGTTCGGCGATCGTCGGGGCGATAAGCGGTGTCGTTGGCATCAGCAATGCGTGGTAGCCGCTAAGCTGCGCACTGACGCGCTGCTGCCAGTCGGCACGCTGCTGCTCCAGCAACTGGCGGTCGCTGTCGGTCAGCTCCGCGCCACGGCGGATACGGGATAACACGCGCGGGTCATATCCTGCAGCCTTGCGGGCAATCCGCGACTGGTGCCACTGCCAGGACTCCAGTGCGGTAAAGCCGCCACGCGCATTAATGGTTGCCAGCTCAGCCAGTTCGCTTAACGGCAGCATGTCCACGGTAGCTCCCTGGGCGCGCAGGCAGGCGATGGTGCGTTCAAATGCGCTGGCAACCGGCTGATCAAGGCCATCCAGCACCAGCGTTTGCGGCACGGCAAAACGTGCCTCACGCAAATCCTGCGCCTGTGGCTGCAAAGGCTGATCGGCGATGACCGCATCCAGCATCAGGCAGCTGGTGACGTCATGTGCCAGTACGCCAATCGAATCCAGTGCCGGAGACAGGGGTTGCAGGCCACCAGCATGGATGCGCCGCGCGGTCGGTTTAAAACCGGTGAGGCCACACAGCGCGGCCGGAATGCGGACTGAACCGCCGGTGTCGGTGCCGATGGAACCGAAGCACATTCCGTCACTCAGGGCGACTGCCGCGCCGGATGAGGAACCGCCAGGAATACGTCGGCTGGCGCGATCCCACGGATTAGCCGGCGTGCCGTAATGCGGATTGATACCCAGCCCCGAATAGGCGAACTCGGTCATATTGGTTTTCCCCACCACCACCGCTCCCGCCTGCAACAAACGATCCACGATGGTGGCATTGGCGGTGGCGGCAGGTGCATCGGTCAGCACCACCGAGCCGCCAGTGGTGGCTTCACCGGCGACATCAAACAGATCTTTAACCGAGACCGGAATGCCATCGAGCGCACCCAGCTGCTGCTGCGCAGCAAAACGGGCATCCGCCGCCTGCGCCTGCTGGCGTGCGGTGCTGTGATAGACGCGGGTAAAGGTCCGCGGCCCTTCGTCAGTGGCGATCGCGCTGAGTGCGTGTTCCAGCAGCTCTGTGGCGCGAAGCTCTCCCTGGACCAGCTGTTCGCTGGCCTGTTGCAGCGTCACTGTTTTCATTGTTCGCTCCTCAGGCCACAACCGGCAGCTCAATGCTGCGGTACTGATGACTGATGTTGTGACCCAGCACCTCGTCCACCAGCTCCATACGGAACTCAGTGGCCGGGCGGATACCGCCAATCGCCGCCAGCGTGCCGCAGCTCATGGCCAGTCCATCATCCGGTGTCGTGTTGCCGAGATAACGCGTCAGCAGATCCCACGGCGTGCGCAGGTTGGACAAAGCGCCCTGCTGATACAGCACCCACTCGCCGCCTTCACGAATCCAGGCGCGCAGAATCAGACTGTCCCAGTGATCCGCCACCTGCTCCAGCGGCCAGGCCTCACGTGCAACGGGTTTGACGCATACCTGTTTCGACATTGCCACGCTGTAGGTTTCCAGCTGACGATCGGTGTGGTCGGAAGCCAGCGAGACATACAGTTTCCCGCCACAGCTAAAGATAAAAGGTTCGACTTCACCAGAACTGTCACTGCCCAGCACTTCAATGGTCTCCGCCTGAGTCAGCTGATTCGCCGCGACGCGATAAAACAGAGGCACCGCACCAGGACGGGGCACCCCCAGGGCTTCCAGCTCACTGATATGGTGCATAATCGCCTGCTCATCGCGCCCTGCCCAACCGGCGATCACCAGCTGGCTGACGGCGGTACTGACCTCTGCGCCGCCCTGACACGGCAAAGTAAAACTCAGTCTCATTGGCATAACCCTCAAGTTGAAATCACTGTGAAATTTCACACGTATTTAAATAAAGCGATTTTCATGCCAGCTTTTGTGTAAAATGGCGAACAGTGCCAATGGCAGGAGAAATCTGTGAGTAACGACAGCAGGGAACTGAAGGCGGGCGCACCCGGCAAAGTGCGTGCTATCTCGTTGAATGAACAGGCTTATTTACGTTTCAAACAGGCATTAATCACCCTCAGCTACAAGCCCGGTGATTATCTGAATACCGCGCAGGTGATGGCTGACCTGGAACTGGGCCGCACTCCGGTGAACCAGGCGATCCATCGTCTGGCAGGTGAAGGGTTGCTGCAGGTGATCCCACGGAAAGGGGTGATGGTCGCACCGCTGTCGATTGATGATGCGCTGGAGTTAATCGAAGTGCGTCTGGCAAACGAGTCGTTGTGCATGACGCTGGCCTGCCAGCGCGTCACCCGCAGTGATATTGATGCGCTGCGCGCGCTCAATCAGCAAATAGCCGCCGCCGTCGACCAGCGCGATCGGGTCGGTATGATGCTGCTGGATCGCCAGTTTCATCAGTTGCTGGCGGCCATCGCCAGCAACAGCCGGCTGACGGATATCCTCAGCGTGATCCACGCCCAGGCGCAGCGTTTCTGGGCCACCACGTTGTCGCGTGAAAGCCATATGCAGGAAGTGGTGGCCGAACATGAGGCGATTATCGCCGCGCTGGCACAGCAGGATATCGCTGCCGCAGATGCTGCCAGCCGCGCCCATATTCTCTCCTTTAAACGTGCGCTGCTGGCGGGATAAATCAGCAACGGCTGGCGCTAAATTCAATAGCTGGCTCACAATTCACATGCCGTCTGCCGCCAGACGGCAAAATCTCGACTAAAGTTTTCCGGGTGGACAATTACTTACAGACTGGATGGTCTGGACAAGGAGAACTGCCGATGATGAAACGAGTCGTTAACCCTGACTGGCAAGTCGCGCTGATGGTGTCACTGGCGTTAAGTGGTGCACTCACCGCACTCACCGCCTTCACCTTCCCGGTACATGCGCAGGAACAGCAGCGCATGCTCAGCAATCAGCCCCAGCCGCCGGATGTGCGCCTGGGTCCACTGTTTCACGCGGTGCAGTCGGCAAAGCTGTTCCCTGACCAGAAAACCTTTGCCGACGCAGTACCGAAATATAACCCTACCTCGATTCTCGCCGACTGGCAGATGCAAAAATCGCAGCGCAATTTCGATCTTCGCCATTTTGTGAACAGCAATTTTACCCTGCCGAAAGAGGGTGACGCGTATGTTCCGCCCGCCGGACAAAGCCTGCGCGAGCATATCGACGGCCTGTGGCCAGTGCTGACACGCACCACCAGTAAAACCAGCGAATATGACTCGTTACTGCCGCTGCCAAAACCTTACGTGGTGCCGGGCGGGCGCTTCCGTGAAGTCTATTACTGGGACAGCTACTTCACCATGCTCGGACTGGCCGAGAGCAACCAGTGGCAGCGGGTACAGGATATGGTGGATAACTTCGCCGATGAGCTCGACCGCTACGGTCATATCCCTAATGGCAACCGCAGCTACTACCTCAGCCGCTCGCAACCGCCCTTCTTTAGCCTGATGGTTGAGTTACTGGCCACCCACGGCGGCGAAGAGGTCTACAGCAAGTACCTGCCGCAGCTGCGCAAAGAGTATGACTACTGGATGGCCGACGCCGACAGCGTGAAACCTGGCGAAGCCAGTAAACGCGTGGTGCGTCTGAAGGATGGCACGCTGCTTAACCGCTACTGGGATGGGCGCGATGTGCCACGTACCGAATCATATATGGATGATATCGCCACCGCGCAGAAAAACCCGCAGCGCAATAAAGCCGAACTGTATCGCGACCTGCGTGCCGGGGCGGCCTCGGGCTGGGACTTCAGTTCACGCTGGTTTGATAAGCCGGACGATCTCTCCACCATTCGCGTGACACGCATCGTGCCGATCGATCTGAACGCCCTGCTGTTTAAACTGGAAAAAACCCTTGCCCGCGCCAGCCGCGTGGCAAAGCAGGAGAAGGAGAGTCAGCACTTTACTGAACTGGCGGAAAAACGTCAGGCGGCGATGAATCGCTATTTATGGGATGAAAAACAGGGCTGGTACGCGGACTATAACTGGCAGCAGAACAGCATACGTCCGCAGCTGACGGCAGCCACACTGTATCCGCTGTTTACCGAAGCCGCCACGGAAGATAAAGCGAAACGCACGGCGGCGGCGGTGGAAAAACAGCTGCTGAAAGAAGGCGGACTGGTGACCACCAATGTGAACAATGGTCAGCAATGGGATGCGCCAAACGGCTGGGCGCCGCTGCAGTGGGTCGCCGTCGCCGGGCTGAATCACTACCGCCAGCAGCCACTGGCAAAAGAGATTGGCATGCGCTTTCTGACCAATGTGCAGAACACCTACGATAAAGAACATAAGCTGGTGGAAAAATATGTTGTGGAAGGCGCCGGACTCGGCGGCGGTGGGGGTGGCGAATATCCGCTGCAGGATGGTTTTGGCTGGACAAATGGCGTCACGCTTAAGTTAATGGATTTGTACTGTCCGAAGAATACCACCTGTAATAACGTCGGTGATATTAGTAAAAATAAGTAAAGTTTATTTTTAGCTGTTTTATCCCCTGCAATACGATGGAAGCAGTGTTTTCACTGCTTCCATTCACCTCCCCCCTGGTTACCCGCATTCAGAAAGAAGATAAAATCGTTTATTTTCAGACAAAAAACCAAAACCCACACAATTTAAGACGTCAATCACTCGACTGTTACATTTCACACTTTTATGTTAACCCCCTGTTCTTTTTGCGTGAATATATAAGATAAATAAATACTTGAAACGCCAATTGAGAAAGATAATACTTTGCATCCACATTGTAACAATTAATTTCCGCTACAGGATGATAGAGGTATAAGAATGGCTTTCGCCGTCAAACGTTCTGCTCTGTACTGCTCACTGGCTCTGACTCTCCCTTCGATCACGTTCGCCGACGATACGCTGGTGGTGACCGCCCAGCCGGCGGAAACGGCGCAATCGCCGACCTCCGGTTACACGGCGAAAACCAGCACCGGCGCGACCAAAACGGATACTCCATTGATCACCACCGGCCAGTCAGTTTCTGTCGTCACACGCCAGCAGATTGAGGATCAGGGTGCCAGCAATATCAACCAGGCGCTGAATTATACGCCGGGGGTATTTACCAACTTTGCCGGTGCTGCCACGCGGTTCGATACCGTGTCACTGCGCGGTTTTCATGGTGCAGATACCGACAATGTGTTCCTGGATGGTCTGCGGCTGATGAGTGACAGTGGCAGCCACAATGTACTGCAAATCGATCCGTGGTTTATTGAACGCGTAGATATCATTAAAGGCCCCTCTTCCGCACTCTATGGACAAACACTGCCGGGCGGATTAGTGAACCTGACCTCGAAACGACCACAGTTTGATGAAGAAGGCCACTTCCGGCTTTCAGCTGGTACGCAAAATACACGGGGGGCTGCATTTGATTATACCAGCGCCATCAATGAGCAGTGGGCATTCCGTATTACCGGAATGACACGTAACAGCGACACGCAATACAGTCATACACGTGAAGAGCGTTACGCTATTTCGCCCTCACTACTCTGGCAGCCAACAGAGGACACCTCACTGCTGCTTCGTGCCTATCTGCAAAAAGAACCCTCCGGTGGCTATCATGGTTCAATGCCACTGGATGGCTCACTTAACGGGCATAACGGTTATAAGCTGGGGCGTGATTTCTATGAAGGCGAAAGCGATCTGGATCAGTACAAACGCCGTCAGCAAATCTACAGCTATGATTTTTCCCACCGCTTTAATGAAACCTGGGCTTTCCGCTCTACTGCCAGCTATACACATTCCAATGTAGAGATGGATCAGGTCTTTCAAAATGGCTGGGTCGACAGTACCAGTGACGAATTAGCACGCGGTTATGTTGGTCAGAGTGATTCTTTGGACGCCGTGGCGATTGATAACCAGCTGGTTGCCAGTTTCACTACGGGTGCTCTTGAACATGAAGTGGCGCTGGGAGCAGAATATCATCAATATAAAAATGACATTATGCAGCGCTCTGGCAGCGCTTCAACACTTAATGTCAGCACGGGAGCTTCAGACAGTATTTTGACTGGCTATGCCGAGTCAAATTCCGCACGGCGCTACTACCAGACTGGCGTTTATTTGCAGGATCAAATTAAACTGAATAACTGGCACCTGGATTTGTCAGGACGCTATGATCGACTCATGGCGAAAACGGAAAATTATACCACCGGCCGAGTTAACAGACGCTCAGACGATCATATCAGCGGAAGAGCATCTCTGCTGTATGCCTTCGACAACGGCATTTCACCGTATGTCAGCTACAGTCAGGCCATTAGCCCCAGCGTACTCGTCGATTCCTCAGGCAACCTGCTAAAACCCAGCACATCAGAGCAATATGAAGCCGGTGTAAAATACCAGCCGCCAGGTACTGCGGATATGTACTCGATCGCAGCCTATGACCTTACACAGGATGGTGTCTCACAACGAGATGTCGCCATGGGTACATCCGAACCGATTGGTAAGGCCCATTCTCAGGGCATCGAGCTGGAAGCGCATAATCAAATAACGCCGCGACTGAAAACAATCGCGGGTTATACACTGAACCATATGAGCTTCAAAGAAACTCTTGATGGCACAGATGGCCGTACGCCTTATTTAACACCAAACCAGATGGCCTCTTTCTGGGGACACTACCAGTTTGATTATGGCATTAGTGTCGGCGCAGGGGTACGTTATATCGGCAAGCAGTGGGCGGCGAATGACAATAAAACACGCATTCCCGATGCCACGCTGTTGGATGCTTCCATCCGCGCCGATCTCGGAGCATGGAATAATCAGCTGAAAGGCGCTTTCGTTCAGGTTAACGCAACCAATCTGGCCGACCGTGATTATGTCGCAGCGTGCTACGGCGAAAACTACTGCTACCGCGGCGCAGAACGCAGCGTACTGGCGACAATTGGCTACGATTTTTAAAGAAGGGAGCCAGTCGCGCTTTTGTCACTGGCATCACGGTTGAGATCCCCTCCGCCATAAAATGGCGGAGGCGTCACCGTTCTGGCGTCGTTAGCTCCCCCTCCCAGCCTTCCCCCACTACAGTGGGGGGAGGAGCGGTACGGCGTTACCTTAACTGCGCACCTTACGATAAATCCACAGCACCACAATGGCACCAATCACCGCCACCACAAAACTGCCGAAATTAAACCCATCCACTTTGCCGAAACCAAAGAAGGTGCTAATCCAGCCGCCGACGACCGCACCGACGATCCCCAGCACGACGGTGATAATAAATCCGCCGCCATCTTTCCCCGGCATAATCCATTTAGCGATAATCCCGGCGATCAGACCAAAAATAATCCATGAAAGAATACCCATTTCCTGCTCCTTAATTTTTGCTGATTAACACACTTACCGACAACATCCACTGCCTGTTCCGGCAATTGACGAGCGATAAACGCTGGTAGAAATAAGTATAGGCAAGATTTCTAACTGCGTGATTTACAGTCAAACTTTGTAAAGAAAAAGCGAGGCGGCAGGCGGGAAAGTGTTAAAGTCTGGCAATAAGACGCCGATATTCTCCCCATAACCCTGGAGTAGATGGTTTAGCGACCACACCGGAGCAGGAAGTGAAAGCAGAAGATAATGAGCAGTATCTGAAACGTGGCACGCTCGCCGTACTGGGCGTGTTACGCGATCTGGAAAAACAGCAAACCCCGGTGCGCGTGGCGACTGACCGTGGACAATTTATTAGTCGTTTATTATTTGTCGATCAGGATCAGGTGATCGTCGATTACGGCAGCAATCCGTATGACAATCAGCTGGCCCTGCTGGCAGAAAATCTGCATGTGGATGCCGAAACCCAGGGCGCAAAAGTGGAATTCTCCCTGCCGCTGCTCAGCGCGGTCGAATATGATGGCTTACCCGCCTTTGCCGCCCCGCTGCCTGAACTGTTGTGGATGTTCCAGCGTCGCGAATTCTTCCGCGTCAATGCTCCCCTTGAGCCGGTCTTCTTCTGCGAAGCAAACCTGAAAGAGGGTGAAAAACTGCGTTTTCGCCTGCAGGATATCTCGCTGGGCGGGATCGGTGTACTGGCAGACGAAAGCCTGCCGGACGCCATCCAGTGTGGCGACACACTGAAAAACCTCCGCGTGGAACTGGGCACCTATGGCCGTTTTGAAGTGGATGTGCAACTGCTGCATATCGGCGAGCGCACGGGCGTCAACAGTAAAAATGAAACGGTGACCACGCCACGCCTGAGCTTTCGCTTTACTGATCTCACCTCCGGTCAGGAACGTGAACTGCAGCAGGCGATTTTCGCCCTTGAGCGCCTGGCGCGCGATAAAGCCAACCGCTTCCAGTAATCTTCTCTGAACTGAGCGGCATACCTTCGCCGCTCAGTCAGGCATAGTTCTCATCAGTAAACAGCATAAACTCCACCTTACCATCAGCATAGGTTTCCGGCACCACACCGTTTTCAAGGTGTTTTAACATCAGGCTGGTCGCCAGCTGCGCGTGCTGGCGGCTGTTCTGATCAATGGTCAGCGACAGGACCTGTTTCGCCAGCAGATCGCGTGTCGAGCCATAGAGTTCATGAGTCATAAATACACATTTATCCAGCAACCGATGACGTGCCAGCGCCTCGCTGATCTCACGGTTTCCCAGCCCGGTATTGTAAATCCCGCTGACCTGCCCTGCCTGACTGAGCTGTTTCTCCAGCAGCTTACTGATGGTGTCGCGCTCCTCCTGACCGGCTAATACTTCGCGCAGCTGAATATGGGGAAAACGCTGCTGCAGCGCGAATTCAGATAATAAGTGCAACGCTTGGTCATGTGGATGGAGGGACGGTTAGCTACCGATAAGCTATCCTG
>NZ_CBFFRK010000123.1:0-13565 GCF_965644245.1 Erwinia sp. V71 | reverse complement strand
GGTTCTTTGTTCATTTACCATACGATGACAGGACGAAAAAATGGTTCCCATCGAATTAATCGCACCTTCCCTAACTTGTGGGCTTTCTTTTTAAGAATAATCTTAATGATAAATTATATTAATTCCCTTGTACTGTTAAATACGTTTAAATCCTGTTCTGAATGATTTTCACGTGTTATAAAAGTTATACTACTTATATGTCTCAGGAGTGTGAAAGAATGGGTATTTTATCATGGGTTGTTTTTGGACTTTTTGCGGGTATTTTAGCTAAGTGGATAATGCCTGGTAAAGATGGCGGTGGTTTTATCATAACAGTTATCCTTGGTATTATCGGTGCGCTGGTTGGCGGTTGGATAAGCACCTTATTCGGATACGGAAAAGTTGATGGATTTAATATTGGAAGCTTTGTTGTTGCTGTAATTGGTGCCTTAGTTGTCCTGTTTATATACAGAAAAATAAAAAGCTAGCTTATTGGTGTATTAGTATGGCTGTCGCTTTTTCAGTGACGGCCTTATTACATTAATAATATATTAAATGTAAAATTATTTATTTTCTTTGGATGAAGCCTTCTCAAGAGTGATTGGCAATAATTTATCTAATTGACTCTCTACTTTTTTATATGCATCTAAGGAAGGTGCGATTAATTCGATGGGAACCATTTTTTCGTCCTGTCATCGTATGGTAAATGAACAAAGAACCGCCCAAAACACTGAAAACGATTGATGAACGGCAATCATTGTAGTCATGAACAGAACTTTGAATGATTAAATCGCACCTTCCTTAAGCTGCCCCCGTGGTTCTGCTCACGGCAGTCTGGCTGCCGGATGTTCGGGGACGAATTCTACTCTGGTGTTATCAAAACGTCAGTGATTTATCACGCTGCCTCATCCTGCGGCACACCAATATCTGCACTGATGCGCACGCCATCTTCATCAAACACCATACACTGGTGCGGATAAAACGACGGGCGCAGCGTCTGGTAAGGGCGGAAATGCACATCGCCCGGCAGCAGCATTTTAAAGCCGTCATGGCCGTGGCTCTGACCAAACAGGTAGGTATTATTCCCCAGCCGCTCCACCACTTCACAGTGGAAATCCAGCTGCAGCGGTGCATCGCTGTTGATTTGCAGCTGCTCCGGGCGAATACCCAGTGTGACGTTATCTCCGGCCTGTAACGGGCGACCCGGCACGGGCAGCGTCAGGATATGCTCGCCATCATTGATGCTGACGACCAGCCCTTCCGCGCTGCACTGCTGAACGCGGGCAGGCAGGAAGTTCATCTTCGGTGAGCCAATAAAACCGGCCACAAAGCGATTGACCGGGTTGTAATACAGCTCCATCGGCGAACCCACCTGTTCCACTTTGCCGTAGTTCATCACCACAATTTTATCGGCCAGCGTCATTGCTTCGACCTGATCGTGGGTAACGTACACCATGGTGGTTTTCAGCTCCTGGTGCAGTTTGGCGATATGCAGACGCATCTCGACACGCAGTTCCGCATCGAGGTTCGACAGCGGTTCGTCGAACATAAATACCCGCGGATTGCGCACAATCGCGCGACCAATCGCCACGCGCTGGCGCTGGCCGCCAGAGAGCTGTTTCGGTTTGCGATCCAGCAGATGAGAGAGCTGCAGCGTTTTCGCCACCATCGCCACCTGATGCTCAATCTGCGCTTTCGGCACGTTATTGACCTTCAGGCCATAACCCATGTTTTCCGCCACCGTCATATGCGGATAGAGCGCATAGGACTGAAACACCATCGCCACGCCGCGATGCGCAGGCGCGACGTCATTCATCACTTCATCGCCAATCAAAATCTCGCCGTCGCTGACTTCTTCCAGTCCGGCAATCATCCGCAGCAGGGTGGATTTGCCACAACCCGACGGGCCGACGAACACCGCAAACTCACCCGCCTCAATATCCAGGACAATATTTTTCAGTGTTTCCGTTTTACCAAAGCGCTTGGTGACATTTCTTAGTCTGATGCTGGACATGCAGATCCTCATCGTAAAAAGGGTGTTGGCTGATGAAAATGTATTACGTGTAACAATTTGCTGTTTTTCCTGTCAGCCCTGATGGTGCCTGCGCTGACTATAACCCCCTGATGAAATGTGCCCTACCGTTGATTTTGATTTCTGTAATACCGATCACACATTGACGAGAACAGGCTGGAGAGAAGATGCGCTTCCGCGTAGCGTATGACAACGACACAGTGTGGCGGTCCCAACCCTACAGACTGCTTAAACCGGGATTCAGTGCGCACTGTGAAAAGGAATTTTGACGAAAAATAACGAAAAATGTCATACCTTCACATGAGGTCAGCAATGAAAATTAAAACCAGCATCACGCTGCTCCTGTCAGCATTGGTATTGAGTCAGACGGCACACGCCTCGCAGCAACTTACCGTCTGGGAAGATATTAAAAAGTCCGAAGGCATTAAAACGGCGATTGCCGATTTCCAGAAGCAGTTTAACGTCGAAGTGAAAGTGCAGGAGATGCCGTTCGCCCAGCAGATTGAGAAGCTGCGCCTGGATGGTCCTGCCGGTATTGGTCCCGATGTGCTGGTGATCCCGAACGACCAGCTGGGCAGCGCAGTGGTGCAGGGCTTACTGACGCCGCTGAATGTCGATGCGGCGCAGCAGGCGGCGTATACCCCATCGGCAATGGCGGCCTTTACCCAGGGCAACGTGGTGTACGGTGTGCCAAAAGCGGTTGAAACGCTGGTGCTGATTTACAACAAGGATCTGCTGCCTGCGCCGCTGAAATCGCTGGATGATTACCGCGCTTTCTCGCAAAAACAGCGTGACGCGAAGCAGTACGGCCTGCTGGCGAAGTTTGACCAGATTTACTACAGCTGGGGCGCAATTGCGCCAATGGGCGGCTACATCTTCGGCAAAGACAGCAAGGGCGCACTGAACACCCATGATATCGGCCTCAACACGCCGGGCAGCGTCGAAGCGGTCAGCTACCTGAAAAGCTTCTTTGCGCAAGGGTTGCTCCCTAATGGCATCCTCGGCGACAACGGCCTGAATGCTATCGATTCACTGTTTACCGAGAAAAAAGCCGCCGCGGTGATTAACGGTCCGTGGGCGTTCCAGCCTTACCAGGCGGCAGGCATCAACTATGGCGTGGCGCCGCTGCCGGAACTGCCAAACGGCAAACCGATGAGTTCTTTCCTCGGCGTGAAGGGCTATGTCGTCTCCACCTGGAGCAAAGACAAAGCGCTGGCGCAGCAATTTATCAGCTTTATCAACCAGCCACAGTATGTCAAAGAGCGCTACCAGAAGACACAGGAGATCCCACCCGTCGTCGCGCTGATGAATGATCCGATTATCAAAGATGACGAAAAAGCCAACGCGGTAGCGGTGCAATCGGCGCGCGCCTCTGCGATGCCAGGCGTGCCGGAAATGCAGGAAGTGTGGGGACCGGCCAATGCAGCGCTGGAGCTGAGTGTGTCCGGCAAGCAAGAGCCAAAAGCCGCGCTGGATAATGCCGTGAAGCAAATTTCGATGCAGATCGAAGCGATGCAGGCCAGTAATCAGTAAGTGACTGTCGCGCGGCGGCGCGTATAAATAAGGAAGATGCTGTGATTATTTCTCCCAGTGAAAAGCTGACGACTGACAAACGCCCACGCCGCCATGCGCTGACGGGCGCGCTGCTGGCGCTGCTGCCTGGTTTTGGCCAGTTTTATCATCGCCAGTGGGCTAAAGGGGGCTGTTTCCTGATCCTGCTGAGCAGCTTTATCGGTGTGTTCCATGATTTCCTGCAGGAAGGGCTGTGGGGGCTGTACACGCTGGGTGAAGAGGTGCCGCGCGACAACTCGATCTTCCTGCTGGCAGAAGGGATCATCAGCGTGCTGATTATCGCGTTTGGTCTTGCTATCTGGTGGCTGTCCGCGCGTGATGCCTGGCTCAATGGGGCGAAGCGCGATGATGGCCAGCAGCTGCATAGCGTGCGTAAGCAGTATCAGATGCTGCTGCGTGATGGTTTCCCGTATCTGATGATCACGCCGGGTTTTATCCTGCTGGTGTTTGTGGTGGTGTTTCCCATTCTGTTCGGTTTCGCCATCGCGTTTACCAACTACAACCTGTATCACACGCCGCCCGCCAAACTGGTGGACTGGGTCGGTCTGAAGAACTTTATCAATATCTTCACCCTGTCTATCTGGCGGTCCACCTTCCTTGATGTTCTGCAGTGGACGGTGGTGTGGACCCTGCTGGCGACCACGCTGCAGTGTACAGTGGGCGTGATGCTGGCGATTCTGGTGAATCAGAAAGATCTGCGCTTTAAGTCGCTGATCCGCACCATCTTTATTCTGCCGTGGGCGGTGCCGGGCTTTGTCACCATTCTGGTGTTTGCCGGCATGTTTAACGACAGTTTTGGTGTGATCAACAACAGCATCCTCGACTTCTTCGGCATTGCGCCGAAAGCGTGGATGACCGATCCGTTCTGGAGTAAAACCGCGCTGATTATGATGCAGACCTGGCTTGGTTTCCCGTTTGTGTTTGCCATGACCACCGGGGTACTGCAGGCGATCCCGGATGATCTGTATGAAGCGGCGATTATGGATGGCGCCAGCCCGTGGACGCGGCTGAAAACCATCACTCTGCCGCTGGTGCTGTACGCGATTGCGCCGATCATCATCACGCAATACACCTTCAACTTTAACAACTTCAACATTATCTATCTGTTTAACAACGGCGGCCCGGCAGTGGCGGGTTCCAACGCCGGTGGCACCGACATTCTGGTTTCGTGGATCTATAAGCTGACCATGTCGTCGTCGCAGTATGCCATCGCCGCCACCATCACCATCCTGCTGTCGATCTTTGTTGTTGGTCTGGCGTTGTGGCAGTTCCGTGCCACCAAATCGTTCAAACAAGATGAGATGGCGTAAGGGAGCAATCATGGCGAAGTCAGTCAGTATTAAACGCGAAAAATGGTTGCGTCTGTCACTCACCTGGCTGGTGGTGCTGACGGTATCGGTGATCATTATCTATCCGCTGGTGTGGACGGTGGGCGCATCGCTGAACGCGGGAAACAGCCTGCTCAGCAGCTCCATCATTCCGGAAAATGCCTCATTACAGCACTACCAGAATCTGTTTAACGGCACCGTGCCCTATATGACCTGGTACTGGAACTCGATGAAAATCAGTTTCCTCACCATGGTGCTGACGCTGATGAGCGTCAGCTGTACTGCCTATGCCTTTTCGCGCTTTCGGTTTAAAGGACGCCAGAATGGCCTGATGTTATTTCTGTTATTGCAGATGATCCCGCAATTTTCGGCGCTGATCGCCATCTTTGTGCTGTCGCAGCTGCTGGGACTGATCAACAGCCATCTGGCGCTGGTGCTGATTTACGTCGGCGGCATGATCCCGATGAACACTTATCTGATGAAAGGCTATCTCGATGCCATTCCGAAAGATCTGGACGAGTCGGCACGCATGGATGGCGCCGGTAATTTCCGTATCTTTATCGAAATCATTATGCCGCTGTCGAAGCCAATTCTGGCGGTAGTGGCGCTGTTCTCGTTCACCGGCCCGCTGGGGGATTTCATCCTCTCCAGCACCATTCTGCGTACCCCGGAGCAGTTCACGCTGCCGATTGGCTTGTACAACCTGGTGGCGCAGAAAATGGGGGCCAGTTACACCACCTATGCGGCGGGGGCAGTGCTGATTGCCGTGCCGGTCGCCATCCTCTATCTGGCGTTACAAAAATACTTCGTGTCTGGCCTGACCTCAGGCAGCACTAAAGGATAACCGATGACTCCAAAAAACCTGTTACTCGCCCTGGCGCTGGCCTGGGCGACCCCTCTGCTCGCCGCGAGCAGCGCTGCCATCACCCCGGCGGGACCGTATCCGGCGAACTTTGTTAAAGGTGCCGATATTTCGACGCTGGCGGAACTGGAGAAGCAGGGGGCGAAATTCTATAACGCCGACAACCAGTTACAGGACCCGATTGCCATTCTGAAAGCCAATGGCATCAACACCATTCGTCTGCGTTTGTGGGTCGACCCGTATGACAGCAACGGCAAAGCCTACGGTGGCGGCACCAACGATCTGGCCACCACGCTGGCGCTGGCGAAACGGGCGAAAGCTGCCGGGCTGAAGCTGTTACTGGATTTCCACTACAGCGATTTCTGGACCGATCCTGGCAAACAGTTCAAACCGAAAGCCTGGGAGAAACTGACATTCCCGCAGCTGGAGACGCAAATCCACGATTACACCCGCGACACCATTGCGCGCTTTAAAGCTGAAGGCGTGCTGCCGGATATCGTGCAGATCGGCAATGAACTGAACGGCGGCATGTTGTGGCCGGAGGGCAAAAGCTGGGGGCAGAACGGCGGCGAGTTTGACCGGCTGGCGGCGCTGCTGAATGCGGCGATTCGCGGTCTGCGCGAAAACCTCAGCGACCCGCAGCAGGTGAAGATCATGCTGCATCTGGCGGAAGGCACCAAAAATGACATGTTTCGCTGGTGGTTCGATGAAATCACCAAACGCCAGGTGCCGTTCGATGTGATTGGTCTGTCGATGTACACCTACTGGAACGGCCCGATCAGCGCGCTGAAGGCCAATATGGACGATATCAGCCAGCGCTATCACAAAGACGTGATGGTGGTGGAAGCGGCCTACGGCTACACGCTGGACAACTGCGACAGCGCGGAAAACAGCTTCCAGGCCAAAGAGGAAAAAGAGGGTGGTTACCCGGGCACGGTAGCCGGGCAGGCCGCGTATCTGCACGATTTGATCAAGGCGGTACTGGCGGTGCCGAACCAGCGCGGCAAGGGCGTGGTGTACTGGGAACCGGCCTGGGTCCCTGCACCGGGCAACACCTGGGCGACGCCGCAAGGTATGAAGTACATCCACGATGAGTGGAAGCAGGGCAATGCGCGTGAGAACCAGGCGCTGTTTGATTGTCGCGGCAAAGTGCTGCCTTCAATACAGGTTTTCCATTAATTCATTGGCGTTATCGCTGATGCTTCTGACACCTTTTAAGGAACAGGTATGACTAAATTTCCACCGCTCAGCGCCAGGGTGAATGCCCTGCTGCACGGCGCGGATTACAACCCTGAACAGTGGGCGCACACGCCGGGCATCATCGATGATGATGTGGCGATGATGAAGCAGGCGCACTGTAATGTGATGTCGGTTGGTATCTTCAGCTGGGCAAAGCTGGAACCGGAGGAGGGGCGTTATGACTTCGCCTGGCTGGATACGGTGCTGGATAAACTGCATCAGAACGGCATTGCGGTGTTTCTTGCCACACCGAGCGGCGCGCGTCCGGCGTGGATGTCGCAGCAATACCCGGAAGTGCTGCGCGTCGGCCGCGATCGCGTGCCTGCGCTGCATGGCGGGCGTCATAACCACTGCATGACCTCGCCAGTCTATCGCCAGAAAGTGCAGGCGATGAACAGCCAGCTGGCGGCGCGTTACAGCCAGCATCCGGCGGTGATTGGCTGGCATATCTCGAACGAATATGGCGGTGAGTGCCACTGCGACCACTGTCAGCAGGCGTTTCGCGGCTGGCTGCAGCGCCGCTATGAAACCCTCGACCAGCTGAATCACGCTTGGTGGAGTGATTTCTGGAGCCATACCTACACTGACTGGTCGCAGATTGTCTCGCCTGCGCCGCAGGGGGAAGTGTCGATCCATGGGCTGAATCTCGACTGGCGGCGCTTTATGACCGATCAGGTCACCGATTTCTGTGCGCAAGAGATCAAGCCACTGAAAGCGGTCAACCCTGAGCTGCCTGCCACCACCAACTTTATGGAGTATTTCTACGACTACGATTACTGGAAACTGTCTCAGCCGCTCGATTTTATCTCCTGGGACAGCTACCCGATGTGGCATAACGAGAAGGATGAAACCACGCTCGCCTGCTACACCGCGATGTATCACGACCTGATGCGCACCCTGAAACAGGGCAAACCGTTTGTGCTGATGGAGTCGACGCCGAGCGCCACCAACTGGCAGCCGACCAGCAAACTGAAAAAACCGGGCATGCATATTCTCTCTTCGCTGCAGGCGGTGGCGCACGGCGCGGATGCGGTGCAGTACTTCCAGTGGCGTAAAAGCCGCGGCTCGGTGGAGAAGTTCCATGGCGCGGTGATCGACCATGTCGGGCATCTGGATACCCGTACCGGCCGCGAAGTCAGTGAGCTGGGACGCATGCTGGCGGCGATGACACCGGTGCTGGGCAGCCGTGTTGAAGCCAAAGTGGCGATCATTTTTGACTGGGAAAGCCGCTGGGCGATGGATAACGCGCAGGGGCCGCGCAACCAGGGACTGCATTATGAGCGTACTGTAACCGAGCACTATCGTGCGTTCTGGGAGCAAGGTGTGGCGGTGGATGTGATCAATGCTGACGCCGACCTCAGTACCTACGCGCTGGTGATTGCGCCGATGCTGTATATGGTGCGCGACGGCTTTGCCGGACGTGTTGAGCAGCATCTGCAGCGCGGCGGTCATTTTGTTGCCAGCTACTGGAGCGGCATTGTCAATGAAAGCGACCTCTGCTATCTCGGCGGTTTCCCGGGCCCATTACGCCCGCTGCTGGGGATCTGGGCAGAGGAGATCGACAGCCTGACTGACGACGAATCGAACGGTGTACGTGGTATCAGCGGCAATGTGCTGGGGCTGCGTGGGCCGTATCAGGCGCGTGAACTCTGTGAGCATATTCATCTCGAAGGCGCGACGGCGCTGGCAAGGTACGAAAGTGATTTCTATGCCGGTCAGCCTGCGGTGACAGTGAACAGCGTCGGGCAGGGCAAAGCCTGGTATATCGCGTCGCGTAACGATCTGGCGTTCCACCGTGATTTTTACGGTGCGCTGATCCAGCAGCTGCAACTGCCACGTGCGCTGGCGGTGGCGTTGCCGCCGGGCGTGACGGCTCAGCGACGTACCGATGGTGAGCAGTCATTTATCTTTCTGCAAAACTTCACGGCACAGACGCAAAGCGTGGTACTGCCTGCGGGGATCAGCGATCTGGTCGATAGCTCACCGCTGTCAGGCACGCTGACGCTGACGCCGTGGGGTTGCCGGGTGCTGCGCGCGCCGTATTGATGAGCGCTGAGATGGGGGGCAAATGGCTCAGCATCTCAGTCGCCTGCTCCCCCTCCCTGACCCTCCCCCATGTAATGGGGGAGGGAATGTTTAGCTCCTCCCCTATGCAATAGGGGAGCCGTCCGGTGACGTCAGTAAGAACAATAATCTGAAGGAAAACATCATGGTGAGTCTGAAATCATTCAAACACTACTTCAGCCGGCAAACCATCCCCGCCGAAGCCGGACCTGCCGACAGCGCATTGCTGGATCAACTGATGCACTGCTTTGGCGGCCGCGACAACATCGTGCAGGTGGATGCCTGCCTGACACGCCTGCGTGTCACGGTAACCTCGCTGGCAGCCGTCGATTCCGCCGGGCTGCAACAGGCAGGGGCAATTGGCGTGGTGATTTTAGGGCATGAGGTGCATGCCATCTTTGGTACTCAGTCCGACCGCTTACGTCAGTTGCTGGAAGCGCGTTTCTTCCACTCGTCATAAAAAAAATGGATAACCGGTGACGGTTATCCAAAACACCTTACCAAATACTCATGCAGTGATTAAGACAGCGATGGGGTCGTGCGTATTACCACCAGGCTTCCACCTGAACACCAAAGTTCCAGGTATTGTTACTGGTGCTGTCCTGGAAGCTGTGGCCGTTTTCCGAATCATTCAGATAAGACGCGAAAACACGCAGTTCCGGGCGTGACATAAATTCCGGGCCTGCTGCCAGTCCCAGCGCGAGGGTATATTTCTGGCCAGCCTGTTTGTAGTCGCTGCCATCTTTGTTCTCGTCTTTCTGCCAGAAGCTGCCCACCTCACCGATGCCGCGTACATAGTCGGTAAACTGATACTGCGCGCGTCCCACCAGGGACAACAGGGTGCTCTTGCTGGTGGAGGCGGTGACATCATCCGCAGAACCCCAGGTAAACACCTGGTTCAGGGAGAACTTATCCGTAATCGGCAGTAAACCGGTGTTGATCACGCGGTAGCCTTTGGCATCATTGACGTCATTCCACATGTCATACCAGCCGCCGCCCTGCGAGATCATATTCTGCGCCAGCCCTTTGTCGGCATACTGCAGCACCAGTTTCTGGTAACCGCCCCACATATCCTGGCTGATTTCGCCAGTGACCATCACGCTATTGTCAGCGTCATACAGGCCGCCATACTCTTTCTGCTTATTGGTTGGATTCGGCATGGCGTAGTCGATACCGAATTCCGTCCACGCGCCGCTCCACGGCTTCCAGCCAGCATAACGCACGTCGATATAGTTGATGTTTACGTCATTATCGTCATCGACACGGTAATCCACATCATTGGCATCACCACGGATCCATGCCACAGAGATGGCGCCCGGGCCGAGAGTATAGTTTTCAATACCGGCGCCGGAACCGGAAATATTCCAGTATTTGGTGTCGATAATGTGCAGATCATGGCGCTGGTAATAACGTTTACCGCCCCAAATCACCGCATTCTTGTCGCCAGGGATTAACCCTTTGATCTGCAGATTAAGCTGGCGCAGGCCAAACTGTGCATCATCGCCGAAGGTGGTTTCGTTATCATTCGAACCGTCGGAGAACATGCTGACCATGGTGTCGACATAGAAGCTGACATCGTCCTTTTTGTACACTTCGCTGCCCAGCTCAACTTCGCCATAGGTATCCGCTTCATTACCGAGGCGGCCCAGCTTGTTCTTTTGCCACTCTTCCATACCGCCATCGCCCGACACACCAACGCCGCCACGCAGATAGCCGTGGAAGTCGATGTTATCAATGGCTGCATATAACGCAGGGGAGGTCAGTGCTGCAGCGAGCGCCACAGCGGCAGTGCGTAGCCTTGTGTTCATGTTATCCTCTTTTTATTTGTAATACGTTCACATAACGATGGCAGTAAACGCCGCGGGAGGAGGTCAAGGCAATGTAAATGTCGATACTGTGTGATTTACTGCAAATATTTTGCGGTGAATTGTAACGATCAGTGAAGCCGATCACCAAATTCAAAATGTGAACGTCGGACTTTTTTGTGATTTTTGCCGCAGTGTGACCGCTGTAACCTGGTCCGCTGATTCGCTGTGGTACAATTTCGCCATCTGTTAACAGGGATGCGAGTCATGAAATCAAAGAGTGCCACCTTAGAGGATGTCGCCCGTCACGCTGGCGTGTCATACCAGACGGTTTCCCGGGTGCTGAACAAGTCGGCAAATGTGTCGGAAGCAACGCGGCGCAAGGTTGAGCAGGCAATTGAGACGTTACGCTATGTCCCTAACCGGCTGGCGCAGCAACTGGTCGGTAAGCAGAGCACCACGCTGGGTCTGGTGACCACCTCGTTGGCGTTGCATGCGCCTTCACAGGTGGCTGCGGCGGTAAAACGCTACGCGAATGCGGCGGACTATCAGGTGTTGATCGCAATGATTGATGAGAACGTCAATCAAAGTTTGCAGGATTCGATCAACGAACTGAAGTCACAGCTGGTGGATAAGGTGATCATCAACGTGCCGCTGGAGACCGCCGATGCAGAGCGCATCGTGCAGGAGAACCAGGATATCCTCTGTCTGTTCCTCGATGTCGATCCTTACTGCTCCGTGTTTAACGTTTCGTTTAACCCGGCGGACGGCACGCGTGCCAGCGTCAAATATCTCTACGAACAGGGGCACCGTGAATTCGCGCTGCTGGCCGGGCCGAAACACTCGGTGTCTGCCAATCTGCGCCTGAAAAGCTGGCTGGAAACGCTGGAGAGTTACCGGCTGCAGCCTGTCTGTGTCAGCCATGGCAACTGGGATGCGCAGAGCGGTTACAGCGGCGCCTTGCAGCTGCTGCGTGAAACACCGCAGTTTACGGCGTTGCTGGTCGGCAACGATCAGATGGCTCTGGGGGTACTGAGTGCGTTCCATCAGCGCGGTGTGGCGGTGCCGGGGCAGGTGTCGGTGATTGGTTATGATGACACTTACGAGAGCGCCTTCTTCCATCCCGCGCTGACCACGGTATCGCTGGACCTCGATTTGCAGGGCAAAGAGGCCGTGGCGCGGATTCTGCAGGCGGGGGATCATGAGCACAGCCGTTCGTCATCGATTCTGCCGGCGCGGCTGGTGGTACGTAATTCGACGGGGGCGATGGGGCAGCACCAGCAGGATTTAAAACAGATTGCTGAGCAACTGCGGGTGATCGCCAGCCGGTTAGGTTAGTGGGTTTAACATTCCCTCCTCCATAAAATGGGGGAGGGTCAGGGAGGGGGAGCAACAACGGCGATTTTGAGCCGTTTGCTCCCCCATCCCAGCCTTCCCCCGCTCGCGGGGGAAGGAGCGATCACGGCCTGCTTACTCCGGCTCCTTCCCTTGCGCCAGGTCTTCATCAATCCCTTTGATGTTGTCCTGATTATCACGCCCGGAGAGCAGATTCCAGCAGGCGATAAACAGCGCAGCGATCAGCGGGCCAATCACAAAGCCGTTAATACCGTAGATTTCCATACCGCCGAGCGTGGTAATTAAGATCAGATAATCCGGCATCCGCGTGTCTTTACCAATCAGAATGGGTCGCAGAATATTGTCGGCCAGCCCGACCACCACCACAAAGAAACCGACGATAAACAGTCCCTGCCACAGCATGCCAGAGGCAAAGAAATAGATCGCCGCGGGCACCCAGACAATCGCCGAACCGACGGCCGGGATCAGTGACAGGAACGCCATCAGCGCGCCCCACAGCAGGCTGCCGTCAATGCCGGTAAACCAGAAGGCAAGACCGCCCAGCGTGCCCTGCACCACGGCCACCACCACCGTGCCTTTTACCGTGGCGCGCGATACCGCGGCGAATTTTGCCAGCAGATAATGTTTGACATGGCGCGACAGCGGCAGGGCTTCAAACATCAGTTTGACCAGCGACGGTCCATCTTTTAGCAGGAAAAACAGCAGATACAGCATAATGCCGAAACCGACCACAAAACCGAAAGTGCCTTTACCAATCAGCAGGGCGCTGCCTGCCAGATACTGGCTGCCTTTCAGCGCCACTTCAGACAGTTTTTGCTGAATCGACGTTGCGCTGTCCAGCTGTTGCTCGGCAAGGAAGTTACGCGCCCAGTGCGGCAGATGTTGCAGAATATCCGCCACGATAACGGGCAACTGCGCGTTATTGCTGTGCAGTTTGTTGTAAACCACGTTCAGCTCGACCGCCAGTGAGGAGGCCACCACAGTAAGTGGGGTGAAGACAATCAGGCAGATCACCAGTACCGTCAGCAACGAGGCGACACCGTTACGGTCTTTCGTCAGCTGTCTGAGGCGGGTTTTCATCGGGTAGAAGATCACCGCCAGAATCACGGCCCACAGAATGGCGGAATAATAGGGTGATAACACATCAAAAAAGGCAAGTGTGACAATAAACAGGATCAGGATAAAAAATCCTTTTGTCAGGCCCTGGAATCTCATTTTATTTCCCCTGGAGAATATTTTTGCTCATGAACTACGCGAATTCAGATAATAAGTGCAACGCTCGGACATGATTGTGGAGAGTGTAGGAGGAAGGGTTAACTACCGATAAG
>NZ_CBFFRK010000122.1:0-13598 GCF_965644245.1 Erwinia sp. V71 | reverse complement strand
CAGGATAGCTTATCGGTAGCTAACCGTCCCTCCATCCACATGACCAAGCGTTGCACTTATTATCTGAATTCGCGATAAAGATGAATAGCGTTGCGATCGCCAATCACGACAAAACTGGCGTCGCTGTGTTTGACAATATTACTCATCAGCCGGTGAATGGCCGGAATATTATTTTCCTTTATTGCCAGTTTGAGATTGGGAATAACAGCAATCTCTTCCGCCTGTATTTTCGCCCGCACACCCATTTCATCATAAAGCTGGCGATCAACGATAACGTAGTAATAAACACCGAGTAGCGAAAAAAGCAGCAAAAAAAATGCTGTCAGCCAGAGAAATAGTTTGTTCTGGAAGGAGACTCTCATCCACAGGGCATCCGCATACGGCTAAACAAGCCCATAACACTACCATGTCACGCCCTGTCAGGTGCTGTTTTTACCGGGAAGTTGTGATCGCCCCCACAATGAACAGGGGTAAAAGCCAGGCCTGATGCCCGCTGACGAAAGCCGCCAACAGATATATTACAGTGAATTAACATTTATTATTAACTGGCAATAAATATAACTTATTCCCGTTAATTTATATTTCCACAATTAAAACCATAAAAACCACGAATTTTATTTCCACGAAAACAAAATAATAAAAACCTTAAAAACCTTAAAAACCATAGAAACCTTTAAAACACCTTTTTTAATTTGCGACACCTCACATCCCTTACGCATCAGAACAATTAGTCTGTGCCGACAAAATGAAAAGGGGCTTTCCTATGAGCACAACTGACGATTCTATCTCTGTTCCACAAAAGCAGGTCTCCGCGAAAGAAAAGTGGTGGCATATTCTCGATACCTGGAAAGTGGGTATTATCCCGCTGCCACTGTTTGTGCTGGCGGGGGCGCTGATTGCCATCGACTGCCTGGGCGGCAAACTCCCCAGCGATATCGTGGTGATGGTCGCCACGCTGGCATTCTTTGGTTTTGCCTGTGGCGAGTTCGGTAAGCGCCTGCCGCTGGTGGGTAAAATGGGTGCGGCAGCCATCTGCGCCACCTTTATTCCTTCCGCGCTGGTGTACTACGGTTTACTGCCGGATGTGATTGTCGACTCCACCACCAAATTCTTTAAAAGCACCAACATTCTCTACCTCTACATCTGCTGCATTATTGTCGGCAGCATTATGAGTATGAACCGCACCACCCTGATTCAGGGCTTCCTGCGCATCTTCTTCCCGATGCTGTGTGGTGAAGTGGTCGGCATGCTGGTCGGTATGGGCGTCGGCCTGGCGCTGGGTATGGAACCGTTCCAGATCTTCTTCTTTATCATCCTGCCTATTATGGCCGGTGGCGTTGGCGAAGGTGCCATCCCGTTGTCGATCGGTTATGCCACCCTGCTGCATATGGATCAGGGTGTCGCGCTGGGTCGCGTCCTGCCAATGGTGATGCTCGGCGGCCTGACCGCGATCATTATTTCCGGTTGCCTGAATCAGCTGGGTAAACGCTATCCGCACCTGACCGGTGAAGGCGAGCTGATGCCTGCCAGCGCCAAAGATCGTAAAAACAACAGCGAACAACAGAGCGCAGCGAACAGCTGTAAAACCGACGTCACCACTATCGCCTCTGGTGCCCTGCTGGCGGTGCTGCTGTATATGGTCGGTATGCTGCTGCACAAACTGGTTGGCCTGCCTGCACCGGTCGGCATGCTGTTTGTCGCGGTACTGATCAAGCTGTGCCACGGCGTGTCACCACGCATGCTGGAAGGCTCTCAGGTGGTATACAAATTCTTCCAGACTTCCGTGACCTATCCGATTCTGTTCGCGGTGGGCGTTGCGATCACCCCATGGCAGGAACTGGTCAACGCCTTCACCCTGTCCAACCTGCTGGTGATTGTCAGCACCGTATCGGCACTGGTCGCCACCGGCTTCTTTGTCGGTAAAAAAATCGGCATGCACCCTATCGACGTGGCGATTGTCTCCTGCTGCCAGAGCGGCCAGGGCGGCACCGGCGACGTGGCCATTCTTACCGCGGGTAACCGCATGCAACTGATGCCTTTCGCGCAGATTGCAACACGTATTGGCGGCGCGATTAACGTTTCACTGGCGCTGCTGTTCCTTGGCAACTTCCTTGTTTAATTATTTTTGACCCCAGGACAAGTTATGAAACTTGCAAGCTATATCCATAAGGGCGAGCGCAGCTACGGCATCCCGACTGCGGACGGCATGATCGACCTGCGCGCCCACCTCGGCCAGCAGTTTGCCGACCTGAAAGCGCTGCTGGCGAACAACGGTCTGCTGCTGGCACGGGAACTGGCGCAGTTGCAGCCTACTCTCTCGTTTGACGAACTGACCTTTTTACCGGTGATTGAACACCCGGAAAAAATCCTCTGCGTCGGTATGAACTACGCCGAGAAACGCAAAGAGTTCGATCAGCACAACCCGGCGCCAACGCTGTTTGTCCGCTTTGCTGATTCACAGACCGGCCACGATGCGCCGATTGTCAAACCGCTGCACTCCAGCGAGTTCGACTATGAAGGTGAACTGGCAGTGATTATTGGCAAAGCAGGCGAGCATATTGCCCGCGCCGATGCACTGTCCCATGTCGCCGGTTACAGCTGTTATATGGATGGCTCCGCGCGTGACTGGCAGCACAGCTGGTTTACCGCCGGTAAAAACTGGCCGCAAACCGGTGCGTTTGGTCCATGGATGACCACCAGCGATGAAATCCCCGATCCGCAGAGCCTCGGTATCCGTACCTGGCTGAACGGCGTGATGGTGCAGCAGGACAACACCAGCAGCATGATCCACGACGTCGCCGAGCTGATTGAGTACATCAGCACCTTTACCCGCCTCAGCCCGGGTGACGTGATCATCACCGGTTCACCGGGCGGCGTGGGTAAGAAACGCAACCCGCCGCTGTTTATGCATCACGGTGACCAGATTGAAGTGGAAATCGACAAAATCGGCCATCTCAGCAATGTGATTGTCGATGCCGCGCAGCTGCATAGCGCAGTAGCGTAACCCGCCGCAAACGACTCAACAGTCAATGCGCGGGGAACACGGGCAGAAGAGGAAAGCGTCACGCGCCAGGGATGGTGCGGGCCGAGCGGTCAGGGATGACGAACAGCGACTTTCCGATCGGCCCGTGTTCCCCGAGCCAGCGCGGAGTTAACTCTTTTTCCGGGCAATCATTTGCACGGTATTTTCACCACCAGCAGGACCAGATTATGTTTAACCCTGAATCCATCGACTTTAGCGTGATTGACGTGCGCCAGCAGCCGCAGGCGCTGGACGACGTACGGCATCTGCTGGCCAGCAGCCAGCTGGGGATGGATGACGATATCGAACTGTTTGTCACCGCACGCTTCGGCATGCAACTGGTGGGTTGCGCCGGACTGGTCAGCAACACCATCAAATGCGTTGCGGTCGATGAAGCCTGGCGCGGCGCCAACCTCAGTGCCCGTCTGCTAGGCGAAGTGGAAAACCTCGCGGTACGCCGCGGCCACTTCCACCTGTTTCTCTATACCCGCCCCTGCAACCTGCAACGCTTTCGCAGCTGCGGGTTTTACCCGCTGGTGCAGTGGGACAAAGTGGCTGTGCTGATGGAGAACTCGCCGGTCGGCATTCTGCACTACTGCCAGCGGCTGAAAAAACAGGCGCACAGCGGTCAGCGTATTGGCGCGGTGGTAATGAACGCCAACCCGTTCACCCTCGGTCACCGTTATCTGGCGGAACAGGCAGCCGCGTCCTGCGACTGGCTGCATCTGTTTGTCGTCAGTGAAGACGTCTCTTATTTCCCGTTCCGCGAACGGCTGGAGATGGTGCAGCAGGGCGTGGCCGATCTGCCAAATGTCACGGTGCATGCCGGTTCAGACTATCTGATCTCGCGCGCCACCTTTCCGGGCTATTTCCTCAAAGACGCCGGGCTGGTCAGCCAGACATGGAGCGCAATGGACCTGCTGATTTTCCGCAACTACATCGCCCCTGCCCTCGACATCACACACCGTTTTGTCGGCACCGAGCCATTCTGCCCGGTCACAAACCAGTACAACCGCGATATGCATCAGTGGCTGGAAGAAGCCAGCCGCTCACCCGCGCAGCCGGTCACTGTGGTGGAAACACCGCGTAAGCGCCACGCCTCCGGGCGGGAAATTTCCGCGTCCGAGGTGCGTGCGCTGCTGAAAAGCCAGCAATGGGCGCGTATCGCCGAAATTGTGCCCCCGACCACACTGGCGCATTTGCAGCGCCACTACTGTGCCGCGGTGGCGTAAACCCTTTTTTATTAATCAGGACAGTCATTATGAAGATTATTCAGGAGGCACTCGCCGGGACGGTTGAATCCAGCGATTTGCTGGTGAAAATCGCCCCCGCTGCGGGCGAATTCAACGTCGTTATTAACAGCGAGGTGATGAAACAGTTTGGCGACCAGATTCGCCTGGTGGTGCACCAGACGCTGAACAGCCTGGGCATTAACGAAGGCCTGGTACTGATTGAAGACAAAGGCGCGCTGGATTGTGTGATTCGCGCACGGGTACAGAGCGCCGTGCTGCGTGCGGCAGGTGTCAATGAGATTAACTGGGAACAATTACAATGAAAAAACTCCGCCGCAGTATGCTGTTTCTGCCCGGCGCTAACGCCGCGATGCTCTCCACCGCGTTTATCTACAAACCTGATTCCATCATGTTTGACCTCGAAGATGCCGTCTCGCTGCGCGAAAAAGACAGTGCCCGCATCCTGGTGTTCCACGCCCTGCAACATCCGATGTACCGCGAGATCGAAACCGTGGTGCGCATCAACCCGCCGAATACGCCGTTTGGTCTGAAAGATCTGGAAGCGGTGATCCGCGCCGGCGTGGATGTGGTGCGTCTGCCAAAAACCGATACGCCGGAAGATATCTACGAGCTGGAAAGCCATATCGAACGTATCGAACGTGAATGTGGCCGCGAAGTCGGCTCCACCCGGGTGATGGCAGCGATTGAATCCGCTATCGGCGTGATCAACGCGGTGGCGATTGCCCGCTGCTCACCACGACTGATCGGTATCGCCCTCGCCGCCTTTGACTACGTGATGGATATGCAGACCGAGCGTGGCGACGGCACCGAACTGTTCTACGCCCGCTGTGCGGTACTGCATGCGGCACGCGCCGCCGGGATCGACGCCTTTGACGTGGTGTGGTCCGACATTAACGACGAAGCAGGCTTCCTGCATGAAGTCGATCTGGTACGCAAAATGGGCTTTAACGGCAAATCGCTGATTAACCCGCGCCAGATTGAGCTGCTGCACAACGCCTACGCGCCAACCCAGGAAGAAGTCGACTACTCACGCCGCGTGATTGCCGCCGCCGAAGAGGGTGAACGTAACGGCCTGGGCGTGATTTCGCTGAACGGCAAAATGATCGACGGCCCGATTATCAATCATGCCCGGGTGGTGCTGGAACGCGCGAATGCTTCCGGCGTGCGTCGTTAATGCAATGAATTTACTTACCCGAACGCATTCAGGGCGTAGCCAGCATCTCTGCCGCCTGAATGATGACGGGTATAACAGGAACAAACCATGAGCAACCTGACTGAACTGCTGCATTTGCAGCACCCCAACCTGCGTCACCTGACGCCTTTTGACAGCGCCCACACCACCACACCGTGGCTGGCGGATGCCACCAGCAAAAAACAGCGCAAACTGTGCCAGAGCATTGAAGAAGCGGTACAGCGCAGCGGCCTGCGCGACGGCATGACCATCTCTTTCCACCACGCCTTCCGCGAAGGCGACCGCACCATCAACCGCGTGGTGGCGATTCTGGCGCAGATGGGCTTCAAAAATCTGACGCTCGCATCCAGCTCGCTGATGACCTGCAACGACGCGCTGATCGAGCATATTGAAGCTGGTGTGATCAGCCGTATTTACACCTCCGGTATGCGCGGCAAACTGGCCGATGCCATCTCCCACGGCCTGATGGCCGAGCCGGTGCAAATTCACTCGCACGGCGGCCGCGTTAAGCTGCTGCAGGACGGCGAGCTGAAGATCGATGTCGCCTTCCTCGGCGTCCCCTGCAGCGATGAGTTTGGTAATGCCAACGGCACGCAGGGCAAATCCTGCTGCGGTTCACTGGGTTATGCGATGGTGGATGCGCAGTATGCCCGCCAGGTGGTGTTGCTGACCGAAAGCCTGGTGCCGTTCCCGAATATGCCCGCCAGTATCGTGCAGGATCGCGTCGACTTTATTGTGCAGGTGGAAGAAGTCGGTGACCCGGCGAAAATCAGCGTTGGCGCGGCGCGCGTCACCAGCAATCCGCGTGAGCTGATGATTGCCCGCACCGCTGCCGAAGTGATTGAGCACTCCGGCTACTTCCGTAACGGCTTCTCGATGCAGACCGGTTCCGGCGCGGCCGCTACCGCCTGTACCCGTTTTATGGAAGAGAAAATGGAGCGCCAGAAAGTGGTCGCCCGTTTCGCCCTTGGCGGCATCACCGGCAGCCTGGTGGATCTGCATGAAAAAGGCCTGATTGAAACCCTGCTCGACACCCAGTGCTTCGACGGCCAGGCAGCAGCATCACTGGCACGTAACCCGAACCATGTTGAGATCTCCACTAACGTTTACGCTAACCCGGCGGCAAAAGCGGCCAGCTGCGATCAGCTGGATGTGGTGATCCTCAGTGCGCTGGAGATCGACACTGACTTTAACGTCAACGTGATCACCGGTTCCGACGGTGTGATGCGTGGCGCATCCGGCGGTCACTGCGATGTCGCTGCGTCCGCCAATCTGACGATTGTCGTGGCGCCGCTGCTGCGCAGCCGCATTCCGACGGTGGTGAAACGCGTCACCACCCGCGTCACCCCGGGCGAAAGCATCGATGTGCTGGTGACCGATCACGGTATCGCCGTTAACCCGGCACGGCCGGAAATCCGCCAGCGTCTGCTGGATGCCGGACTGAAAGTGATGGATATCGACACCCTGTATCAGCGCGCGATTTCAATTAGTGGGGAACCTAAACCGATTCGCTTCACTCAAAGAGTAGTCGGGGTGATTCGCTACCGTGACGGCAGCGTGATCGACGTAGTGCACCAGGTGCAGGAGGAAGCCTGATGTCAACTCTGACGCCCGCCGCTGCGGGCGTTACCCTGACGGAACTGCTGGCGGCGAAAGAAGCGCGCGCGCAGCGGCAGTCCGCTTGGTTAACGCACTACGCACAACCGCTGGTTTCACTGACGCTGGTTACCCCCGGCGCCGTCAAAGCCAGCAGCCGCTACCACCATTGCATGGGCAGCGCGCTGCAGGCCTGCGATCAGCTGTTCCACCAGCTCCACTGGCCGGTTCTGGCGCGTGAAGTGTTCTGGCTGCCTACTGGCGCCGAAGCACTGTGGTGTATCGACCACAACGCGCCGGAGATTAAAGCCGCAACCGTGGCGCTGGAGGCGGAACACCCGTTAGGCCGGGTGTGGGATATCGATGTCATCTGCCCGCAGGAGGGACAGATTGGTCGTCGCTCCCTCGACCAGGCCAGCCGCCGCTGTGTGATTTGCGATGGCCCGGCGCACGCCTGCGCCCGTTCACGCCAGCACCCTGTCGAACAGGTCGTGCAGAAAGTGGAGGAGATTATCGATGCATGGTTTACCCGCGATTAACCCCCTTACTCTGGTGTCGGCGCAACAGATCGCCGTGTTGTCCCATGAAGCATTAACCCGTGAAATCTGGCTCAGCCCGAAACCCGGGCTGGTGGATGCCCTTAACAGCGGTGCGCACCGCGATATGGATCTGGCGCTGTTTCTTGCCAGTATCGAAGCGGTCAGTCCGTGGTTCAGCCATTTTGTCAGCGTGGGTCAGCAGAGCGCCGCCCTGCCCGCCCACGAAGCCCTGGCGCAGGCGCGTCTGCCTGGGCTGGCCTGTGAACAGGCGATGTTCAGCGCCACCGGCGGGGTGAATACCCATAAAGGCGGCATCTTTTCCCTCGGTTTACTCTGTTTCGCCGCCGGACGATTGCAGGCGGAAACGCTGACGCAAAGCCGTCTGTGCGCGGAAGTGGCGGCGTTATGCCATGATCTGGTGGCGCGTGAGCTGAAACACTCCGCCCGTCAGGCGACCATCGGCGAACGTCTCTATCACCGTTTTGGTCTGACTGGCGCACGTGGCGAAGCGCAAAGCGGTTTCGCTACTGTGCGTCGTCACGTTCTGCCTTACTGGCATCAGGAGATCGATCCGACACGTCGTCTGCTCAATGCCCTGCTGCGGCTAATGGCCGTTAATGCCGATACCAATGTGGTGTCACGCGGTGGCATTGACGGTCTGCGTTTTGTGCAGCAATCCGCACGACGCCTGCTGATCGCAGGCTGGTGTACTGACGACCTGCTGGCACTGGACGCCGAACTGACCGAACGCAATCTCAGTCCTGGCGGCAGCGCCGATCTGCTGGCGGTCAGTATGGTGCTGGCTGCGTTACCCGCATGATCGATCAACTCTGCTTTTTGCTGGTGCCCGGGCTGCGCGACAGCGATCCCGGTCACTGGCAAACCGCCTGGCAGCAGCAGGCACCACAGTGGAAACGCATTACGCAACGTCACTGGAGCCAGCCGGATCTTGATGGCTGGGGCGATGCGATTAACCGTGAATTACGCCCCAGCGACCCGCCTGCGCTGTTAATCGGCCACAGTTTTGGCGCGCTGGCGGCGCTGCACTGGGCGCGGAGTCATCCGCAACGGGTTGCCGGGCTGGCGCTGGTGGCCCCCGCCGAACCGCTGCGTTTTCAGGTAGAGGATCGCATTCTGCCGCAACCGCTGCCCTGCCCGAGTCTGCTGTTTGCCAGCCATACCGATCCGCTGCTGCCGTTTGCCCGTGCCGAATTCTGGGCCAGCGCCTGGGGCAGTGAACTGGTGGATATCGGTGAGGCCGGGCATATCAATACCGAAGCCGGGTTTGGTGACTGGTCATGGGGACGGGAACGGGTGATGGCCTTTGCCAGTACGCTGCGGTAAGGTAACGTTTTCAGCACAGAACAGGATGATCGGAGCGCTGATGACGACGTTTGAAAAAACCATGCAGGTGGCATTCAGCCAGCAACAGATGTATCAGCTGGTGGCCGATGTTGCCGCCTACCCGGAGTTTTTGCCGTGGTGCCGCCGCGTGGAGATCCTGACTGACGAGGATGGCGGCAAGCGGGTGCGCATCGAACTGCAACAGCCGCATCCTGTGCCACTCAGCATCACCACCCATGCCACCTTTGATCCGCCTGCCGCACTGAATTTACAGCTGGTGGAAGGCTCCTTTCTTTCCGCCTTTCGCGGCGAATGGCATTTCAGCCCGCTGACGGCAGGAAGCTGCCAGGTGACGTTTCGCGTCAGTTACCGCTTCAGTAACCGGCTGATGAAAATGGCACTGTCGCCGTTTTTTAATATGGTCGTCAGCATGATGCCGCAGCTGTTTTTACGCCGCGCACGGCGTATCTATACGCCTACCAGTGACGTGCGCTGACCCCCGCCAGCAGGTCGCTGTCTTTCAGCAACGCAAACGCCTGCTCCACTGCGGGTGGAATATCGACATGTTCAATAAAGTTTTTCCCCTGCGGGCCATAGCCTTCGCAGTCATCGCGCAGACGCGGGATCTCGCCCAGCAGCAGTGACAGGAAGCGATCAAATGACCACAGACCTTCCCCCAATACATCGCTAAAGCGCGCCAGTCCCTGCGCCCATTGCAGCTGTGGCACAAACACTGGCCAGTTAAGGAAGGTGGCTGCCGTTCCCTGCTGTTGCCAGTGATGGCGGAAGGTGGCGTAACAGCGGCGCTGCATCAGCGGGTCCTGCACCAGTACGATGCGCCGGGCTGGCAGCTGTTTTTCCTGCAGCAACTGCCAGCTGAAGGCGGCGTTCTGACCGCCGTTGGTGGAGGCTTCTTCCAGCAGCAGCTGTTCGGGCGGAATAGCAAAAAATTCGCGGGCGATAGCGGCCAGCATTGCGGCTTCGCTCAGGCCGTCTGTTGGCAGATTCCGATAGCGCGAATGGGCAGAGATCGCCTGCGCCAGCAGCGTGGTGGAGTGGCCGATGCCGCCGGAGATCAGTAGCGGCAGGTTGTGCTCCCGCGCCAGACTGAAAGCGCCTTCGATATTGGGCAGCACGGCATGCCCGGCCAGCACGATAAGATCGGCATGCAGTCTGGCGCGCTGGACGCTGACATCGTCCGGTGCCAGCCAGTACGCCAGCGTGTTGATGGCGTCACATTGTGCGGCGGTTAAGGCGACAGGATTCACAGGCAACTCCTTCTGACGAATGCAGGCTAATGATATATCATCTGATATTTGCTGCAGGCTGTAAAATTTGCCCGGACTGCTTCAGGTGGTCACGGGCAGACAACGCTACACGGACGCCCCCTTCCCCCGCCAGCGGGGGAAGGCCGGGATGGGGGAGCAAACGATGCAGGTGCGTGGTCGTGGCTCCCCCTCGCTGACCCTCCCCCATTTTATGGGGGAGGGAATCTGATGCTCCTTCCCCATAACATGGGCGAAGGAACAAAACGTTGCCAGTTGCCTTTAACAACAAAAGTGAGAGTGCGTAATGATATCCCGTTCGGTGACCCTTGATGACGTAGCGAAGCTGGCAGGCGTGTCCTATCAGACCGTCTCGCGCGTACTCAATCACTCTGACCAGGTATCCGCCGCCACGCGCGAAAAAGTGCGTGCCGCCATGGCGCAGCTCAACTATGTGCCGAACCGCGTGGCACAGCAGCTGGCGGGCAAAGCCAGCCGCTCAATCGGGCTGGCGACCACCGACCTGATGCTCCAGGCCCCCGCGCAAATCGCCTCCGCGATCCAGCATCGCGCCGCCGCGCTTGGTTATCAGCTGGTGATTGCTATGGCCGATAAACCCGGTTTTAGCGCAGCTCAGGCAGCCGTTAACGAACTGCTGGCACAGCGGGTGGATGGTCTGTTGCTGAACCTGCCGCTGCCGAATGAGGAGGCTCAGGCACTGGCCCAAATCAGCGGTCAGCGTCCCTGCCTGTTTATGGATGTCGCCAGCGATGCAGCGGTCAGCCACTGCCAGTTCAGCGCCAGCCAGGGTGCGCGTCAGGGCGTGGAACACCTTCACGCGCTCGGCCATCGTCGTATCGCGCTGATCACCGGCCCGCTTGATGCCGTGTCGGCAATGCAGCGCTTTCAGGCGTGGCAGCAGGTGCTGGCGGAATACGGGTTGCAGCCCCATGCGGTTTATCAGGGCGACTGGAGTGCGCAGTCGGGTTATCAGGCGGTCACATCACTGTTGCCGGATAATTTGCCAACCGCACTGTTAGTCGCCAATGATCAGATGGCGCTGGGTGCGATGCGCGCGCTGCATCAGCACGGCATTGCCATTCCGGGGCAGGTGTCGGTCGTCGGTTATGATGACACCGCCGAAAGCGCCTGGTATCAGCCGCCGCTGACCACTATTCGTCAGGATATTCGTTTGCTGGGTGAGCAGAGTGTGGATCGTCTGGTGGCGGCCATTCAGCGCCAGACGCAACAGGCGACAGCACCGTTAGCCACAGAATTAGTGATACGCGAAACCACCACCAGCGTGCAGCCAGCAGCAGATATTCAGCAGATCGCCCGCCAGCTGACAACGCTGGCGCAGCAGCTGCGGCAGTTAAAACCGCAGCCGTAACAGGGGCGTCAGACGCGCCCCGCGGTGATTACTCTTGTGGCTTTGGCTCGCCCATTGCTTTCAGTTTTTTCGACAGATCGCGGCGTTCTTTCGACAGGTCGGCGTTTTTGATGATGTAGTCATCCACGCGATCTTCATAGTCGCTGCGCATGCTGGCGATAATTTCCTGAATCGCTTCGATGCTCATCCCTGGTTTGATGTACTCACTCAGGTTGTCCAGCAACAGCACACGTTTCTGGTTATCACGAATTTTCTTTTCGTTGTCGTGAATTTCACGCTGCAGTTTGTTCTTGCGACGGAACAGTCGTACGAACTCCAGCACGTCCTGAAAAGATTGCTTTGCGTTTTCCATGATGACACCTTTCATTGGGCCTGGCAGGCAGGCGTAATTGTCGTAGCCTTCAGCTTAGCGGCTCGCCATAACCGATGGCAATTCTCACATTCAATTTCAGACTGGCGCTTATCTTAACGCGAAACCGGGCGTGTCCGCAGTAAGTTGTTGCTTAGTCGATTATTTACGCATCGCCAGCCGCACCAAATCGGACAGTCGCTCCAGCTGGCGCGTCAGTTCGAGGCTCAGCCAGACGTAGCCGTGGATCTGGGTTTCCATCGCCGCATGACCGCGGGTGGTGTCGATCAGCTGGCGCAGTTCCTGCGAAATCTCCGCCAGTTCGGCGTTGTTGGCCGCCACCTGGTCGGTATCGCCGCTGAGCAGTGCCGCCGACAGCGCCTGAAAGGTATTTTCCGTCATCTGCTGGGTACGGCGCAGCGCAGGTGCATTCAGCATCAGGAAATGGCTTTCACGGGATGACCACCAGGCATTAATTTGCAGTTCAAGGGTGCAGAGAATATTGCGGTTCACGGTCTGAATACCGTCGAGCACCGATTTGGGGATTTTGGTCTCTTTGCTGGCCGGTTCCAGCAGGGCGCGCATCCTGACCACTTCGCCCAGCAGGTGCTGTAACGGTTTCGTCAGGCGGGGTTGTTCCAGCAGATTGGGTGAGAAACCGGTGTGATGCACCCGCGCCATCGCCGCCAGCGCATCAGACAGTTTTATCCGCCATTGCGTATAGGCTTTCTGCGGCCAGATGCTGCTGAACAGCAGCGCCAGCAACGAGCCGATAATCACATCACCGCCGCGCCACAATGCGGTTTCCATATCCCCTGCCGGTGCGCCACACACCACCGCGAGAGTAATGCCGATCAGCAGTGCCATATAAGGATGCTTGCCGAGAGTCAGGTAACCACAGATAAACATCACCAGCATGCACCACACCAGCATCAGCGGCAGCGAGAACAGCTCCAGTTTCAGCGCGATCAGCCCGGAGAGCGAGCCAAATACCGTGCCGCCAATACGCTGCACCGCGCGCGGAAAAACGTTGCCCCACGAGGAGATCGGCCCCATCACCACCACCAGGGTAATCAGCGGCCAGCTGCCTTCGGGAATATCCAGCCCGCGCACCAGCAAAAAGGTCAGTACAAACGCCAGCGCAATACGGCAGCCATGCACGATGCGGTAATGGCGGTACAGGCTGAATTCAACGGCCGAAATCGGCAAATCAGGACGCAAGGCACAGCTCCGGTAAATGACAATGTCGTCTCATATCATAACCGATCACTTTCCGCAGATTTCAAACAGAATGTCATCACTGAGCACGATTTTCGCCAGTTTTACCTCAGCGCAGGATTTGGTTAACAGAATGACTACAGGGATAAAATAAGCTGCAACCGCGGATTAGCGGGCTGTTTACCTGCCGCCAGAGCGGCGGCAGGCGTGTGTTCAGGATTTAATCACCGGCACACAAATCTCAAAATCCCAGATGCCGCTCACCGAGCCGTCATTCAGATAGCGATCAAAACAGGGCGCGTCCGCTTTGCGGTAGCCGCTGCTTTCCAGCCAGTGGAAAAAATCCAGCCACGGTTTAGGGAAGGTGCGATTTAATCATTCAAAGTTCTGTTCATGACTACAATGATTGCCGTTCATCTATCGTTTTCAG